>JAIBAP010000040.1 GCA_019695115.1 Caldilineales bacterium
TCGCCGTCGTAAACGGCATCCCTGACCTCATTCCTCATCCTTTTCTATCGCTTTTGTAAGGTTCAGAACCGCAATACCGAAATCGCGGCGCTTCAACTCGTCACCGAGTTACCGGAAACTAAAGTTAAGCTTCGTGGAGATTCGTGGATCGCATTCCGTTGCGCTAAAGACAGTACTTATGGAACCACTTTCAAAAGTCCTTGCCGCCGATTCGCAGGAACGAGGCTATCGCGAGACTTCACTGTGGCGGCGTGAAATCCAGGGACTCTATTTTGCCCGGAAGCAATATATCCCCTACCCGCTGCCGAAATTCGAGCAGATGACATCCCAACTGCCATCGCCCGTCTTCGACGAGAACCCTTTGTGGGTTGATCTATACTGGAAGACGTGGGAACTGGCGTTCAAGAATCTTCACGCACCCGCGCCGGAAAGCGGCTTCGTGTCGCAATTCTTCGACACCGCCTTCAACGACAACATCTTTCTGTGGGATTCGTGTTTCATGACGTTGTTCGGCAACCTGGCGCATCCGCTGGTTCCCGGCATTTCGATGCTGGACAATTTCTACGTCAAGCAGCACGAGTCCGGCGAAATCTGCCGCGAGATTCAACGCGAGTCGGGTCTCGATTTCATCTTGTGGGCGAACGAAGCGGACGCGCCTCTTTTCAGCCGCTGGAGTTGGTCTTTCCCCGATAAGGTCGAGCCCACCCCGGTCGTCTATACCGATCGGGCTGTGCCGTGCCCCAATCCCCGCCTGACGCTCGACGCGCTGAATCATCCTGTCGCCGCGTGGGCCGAGCTCGAAAGTTATGGCGTCACGGGCGACGCGGAACGGCTGCGCCTGGTGTGGGAGCCACTGGTGCGTTACTACCGCGCCTTGCAGAAGTATCTACGGCAGGGCAACGGGTTGTACATCACCGACTGGGCGAGCATGGACAACTCGCCGCGCAATCCGCGCCTCGACAAGGGCGGAACCGGCGTTGATATTTCAGCCGAGATGGTTCTCTTCGCACGGAGCCTGTCGGAGATCGCCGGCGTAATCGGCCAGCCCGACTATGCCGATCTGTTTCGAGCCGAAGCCGATGAGTTGGCCGAGCGCATCAACCGGCTGATGTGGGACGAAGCAAGAAAGTTCTATTTCGATCTCACCTGGGATGGGAAGAGCGCCAACGTCAAAACCATCGCCGGCTTCTGGCCCTTGTTGGCGAAAGTCGCTTCACCCGCGCAGGCGAACTATCTCGCGGCCGAGTTGCAGAATCCAAAGACGTTCGGGCGAGTTCATCCGGTGCCTACGTGCGCGGCCGACGAGCCGGGTTACGATCCCGCCGGGTGTTACTGGCGCGGCGGCATTTGGACAAATACGAACACCATGGTGATTCGCGGATTGGAAAACTACGGGCACGCTGCACTGGCGCGCGACATCGCGCTCAGACATCTGCGCATCGTCGCCAAAGTGTTCGAGAGCACCGGCGCCGTCTATGAGATGTATGCGCCCGACGCCGAAACGCCGGGGATGAATGCCATCGGCGAAACATCGATCGGGGATTTTGTGGGGCCTAGCGGCGTCACCCCGATTCTTCTGTTGATCGAGTACGGAATTGGCTTGAAGCCCGACGCGCCCAAGAATCAATTGAACTGGACAATCAACTCGAATCGTCGTTGCGGCTGCGAACGATACCGATTCAACGGGCGCGTCGTCGATGCGATAGCCGAACCTTCGTCGAATGGCGACACCCAGATCACGATTCAGTCTGACGGCGAGTTTCTGTTGAGCGTATTCCGCGACGGCAGGAAAGAGACCTTCCATATCGTTGAAGGGAAGAACGATTGCATGCTTCATGCCGAGGGATCGCAGCCATGAATTCGCGTGAACGTGTTCTGCTGGCGCTCAACCATAAAGAAGCGGACCGTGTGCCGCTAGATCTGGGCGGTACGGTTGTGACCGGAATCAGCGTGAAAGCCTATCTGTCTTTGCGCCGTTATCTGGGCCTGCCGGAGATCACACCGACCTTTGTCGATATCATCCAGCAAATCGCAACGGTTGATGACGATGTCGTGAACAAGTTGGGCGTGGACGTGAAGAACAACATCCAGGGCGACGTGCCGGTCGCAAACATCGTCGCGATGTGGGAGACGGTGCAGGAATACGGCAGCTATGGCCGCATGCCTCACGAGAAACACCCTGGTGCGCAGTTCACTGCCAACATCCGCGACCCAGTGAAAACCCTGGAGGAGCGCCAATGAGAGCCACTGCCGTCTACAAGCAAGCGATCCGCCACCGCTGGGGCTATGTCTTCATTGCCCCGTGGGCCTTGCTCTACCTGGCCTTTGGCATCTATCCCCTTTTCCTCTCATTCTACCTGACTTTTTTCCAGTACAACTTCATCAATCCAGCCGATCAGGCCTTCGTCGGTCTGGGCAACTGGCTGCGCGGGTTGACCGATCCATTGTTCTGGCGCAGCCTGTTCAACATCGCCTACAACCAGATCATCTTTATCTCCCTGACGTTGGTCATCGCCCTCGGCTTGGCCCTGCTGCTCCAGACCATCACCCGCTTCGGGCGTCTCCTTCGCACGATCTACTTCATCCCAACTGTCGTCTCGATCGTGGTGGTGATGAGCATCTCCGGCTATCTGGTCAGCCCTGCCGGACCGCTGCAGAACTATCTGCTCAATCTCGGCATCCTGGACCAGCCCATCTTCTGGAAATCTGCAAAGTGGTTGTCCATGCCCGTCCTGGCGCTGATCAACTCGTGGAAGTGGTTCGGCATCCAAACGGTGATCCTGCTAGCTGGCCTCATGGCGATTGACCAGCAGCTATACGAGGCGGCGGCGATCGATGGCGCCAGTCCTCTGCAGCGATTCCGCTACATCACCATCCCTCAGTTGAATCCGCAGATATTCTTCATCGTGGTGATGAACGGGATCAATGGGTTGCAGATGTTCGTTGAAGTCTTCATGAACTTCGATCTCTACGGTGGCATCCACAACCAGGCGCTCACACCGGTGATGTACGTCTACGCTCAGGCTTTCGACAAGTCCAGCATGGGATACGCGTCAACAATCGGCCTGATGCTGGCGGCTGTGATTGCGTTGCTCACTGCCGCCCAGTTCCGATTCGTCCAACGCGAGGTGGATTAGGAGGTCGGTCATCATGGCAAAAGCACAGACACACACCCGACGCATCCGCTGGGGCCGGTTGATGGCCTACCTGATCCTCATCCTGGGAGCAGTGGCCGTCCTCTACCCCTTGTTCTACATCCTGATGAACTCCGTCAAACCAGGGCGCGAGATTCTGCACAGCCCCACGAGCCTTCCCAGTCAAATTGTGATGGATGGCTATCGTCTGATGTGGGAACAACTGAACATGCCGCGGCTCTTCGCCAACTCGCTGTTCCTGGCGCTCAGCGTCACACTGTTGAACTTGCTCTTGGATGGACTGGCTGCCTATGCCTTAGCCAAAATCCCGTTTCCGGGGCGAGAAGCGATCTTTGCCTTCATGCTGGGCACAATGATGATTCCGGGAATTCTCTTCCTGATCCCCACCTACGTCATCCTTTATCGCCTGGAGTGGGTGCCCTCGTTCAAAGCCCTCATCATACCCGGCGCCGTCAGCGTCTTCAGCATCTTCCTGTTGCGCCAGTTCATGAAGCAGATTCCGGACGAGTTGGTGGAAGCCGCTCGACTAGATGGAGCCAGCGAGATCAGCATTTTCTTCCGCATCATCTTGCCGATAAGCCGCCCGGCGCTGGCGACGGTGGCGGTCTTGACCTTCATGGGTAGCTGGAATGACTTTTTCGGCCCGTTGCTCTATCTCAACAAGCCCGAGTTGTGGACGGTGCAAATGGGTCTGTATCAATTTCAGACCAGTGTACCAGGCGAGAACGCCGAGCAGATTTGGGCGGCCACAACCGTGATCACGGCCCCGTTGGTGCTGCTCTATTTTCTCATGCAGGACCAGTTCATGGCCGCGTTCGCCAATGTGCGCTTCAAATAGAGGTAACCCATGGGCAGTCGGCGCTGGCTTATCGCTCTCCTGATCGTCATCGGTCTGTTCACGATCAACTACGTGGTCGGCTGGTCCAAGGCCAATAGCCTGGCCGCGACTTACTTTCGCGACGCTGAGGCGGCGTTGGCGCAGGGAGATTATCTGAATGCACTCGTGGGTTTCAAGGACTACGATGCGGCAAGGAACCGGTACATCCAGCGCGGCGGCTACCTGCAGGTGGAGCATATCTGGGGTCACCCCAATGCCTGGCCCCGACCCCCGGTCTACGAACAGGCGCGGGCGCGCATTCAAGAGATCATCTCTCAGCACATGACGCTTGCGCTGGCCGAGGCGTTTGTACAGGCCAACATCGGCAAGAGCAATCCCTATTTGGGCGATGTCTATCTGCGGTTGGGCGAGCTCTACGAAGTCGACGGCGATCCGCGCAGTGCGATCGAGATCTACCGCGAGATCGCCAAGCTGTTCCCGGATCGACCCGATCTCATCGACCGGGCCAACGATCACCTTGCCCGACTGGATGCTCAACCATCATCACCGCATTGACCGCTGACGGTGCGGTCAGCAGTCTGCCGCCCCTGGGTGCAACTCATAGACCGATTGGGAATTCGCTCGAGATGAGTTCGGAGCTGCTCAACATATGATGCTGTTTCAGACGGAGTACGGCTGCTTTGACGACGCGACGGACGAGTACGTCATCACCCGGCCCGACACACCTCGACCCTGGTTGAACGTGATCAGCAACGGCGATTATGGTCTGGTGATCTCGCAGGCCGGCAGCGGCTACAGTTGGCGCACGCACGCCAGCATGAATCGCATCACACGCTGGGAGCAGGATCTGCTGCGCGACGCATCGGGCAAATACATCTACCTGCGCGACGCCGAGAGCGGTGAGTTCTGGTCGACGAGCCGGCAGCCGTGTGGAAACGATCTTGATTCATATCGCGTCCGGCATGGCCGGGGATACTCGGTCATCGAAGCGGCGCAGGGCACGATCGCAAGCCGGGTCACGACCTTCGTGCCGGTCGAAGACCCATGCGAAGTCTGGTTGTTGCGACTGCACAATCAGGGCGACCGACCCCGCCACATTCAGGTCTTCACCTACTTCGAGTGGCTACTCGGCACCGCGCCCGATTGGCATCGCGAGTTCCGCCGCCTGTTCATCGAGACTCGTTACGACGCCCAACATAACACCCAACTGGCGACCAACGTGCTGTGGGATATACCGGATGCGAGCGGCTCGCATTGGAATCGCACCTGGCCCTATGTCGCTTTCCATAGCGCTTCGATCTCGCCGGTGGGTTTCGATGGCGACAAGCAAGCCTTCATGGGCTGTCATGGCAGCCTTGCTCATCCGCAGGCGGTGGCGCAAGGCCGATCTCATGGCACACAAGGCCGCTGGGGCGACGCGATCGGCAGCCTACAAGCGAGTGTGGAGATTCCGCCGGGCGAGTCGGTCGAAGTGAGTTTTACTTTGGGCGCTGCCGACGACGAAGCGCACGCCCTATCGCTGGCCGGGCGCTATCAGACCCTCTCGGCAGTTCACGCAAGTCTGTCGAACGTGCAACGCTTCTGGAGCGGACTGACTGCTGCGCTGGTGATCGAGACGCCCGATCCGGCAGTGAATGTGATGGCGAACGGCTGGCTGGCCTACCAGGCGATCTCCGGCCGCCTGTGGGGACGCTCGGCCTACTATCAGACGGGGGGAGCTTTCGGCTTTCGCGATCAACTTCAGGACAGCCTGGTGTGGCTTCTGCTCGAGCGCCCGGAGAACACATTGGCTCAAATTCGCCTGCACGCCGCTCATCAATATCAGGATGGCATCGTCCTGCACTGGTGGCATCCACTGACGGAGACGGGATTGCGTTCCGAGTACAGCGACGATCTGCTGTGGCTGCCCTTTGTGGTGTCGCATTATCTGGAAGAGACCGGCGACTTCGCCTGTCTTGACGAAGACATTCCCTTCTTCGACGGCGGATCGACGACGCTGCGCGATCACTGTCTGCGCGCCTTCGAGGTCGCGCTCAATCGGCGCAGTCCGCGCGGATTGCCGCTGATCCTCAGAGCCGATTGGAACGACGGCCTCAATGCAGTCGGGCACAAAGGGCGCGGCGAGAGTATCTGGATGGCGCACTTTCTCTATACGCTGCTTAGGCGGTGGTCGGAATTGTCAGTTGCCGACGAAGCCACGCGTATGCGCTTTGGCGCCGAAGCCGAGTCGCTGCGCGAAGCGGCCAATACCTATGGCTGGGACGGCGCCTGGTATTGGCGCGCGACGACCGACGCAGGCAACGTCCTCGGTTCATCTCGAAACGACGAGGGTCGAGTCTTCCTCAACGCGCAGACGTGGGCGGTGCTGAGCGGGTTGTCAACAGCAGAGCGCGCCGAGCAAGCCATGCAATCGGCGCGCGCACATCTCTACACGCCGTATGGCCCGCTGCTTCTTGCGCCTGCCTATAGCCAACCCGATCCGGAGATCGGCTATCTCACCCGCTACGCCCCAGGCGCGCGTGAGAACGGCGGCGTGTATGTCCACGCCGCGTGCTGGGCGGTGCTGGCCGAGCGGAAGGTGCATGGTGTTCAGGCTGCTTACGAACTCTGGCGCAGTTTCTGCCCGGCCGTTCGAGGTCAAGACCCGGAAGCCTACATGGCCGAACCGTATGTGATGCCCGGCAACGTCGATGGTCCGGCTTCTCCGTTCGCCGGCCGGGGCGGCTGGACGTGGTACACCGGATCGGCGGCGTGGTATTTGCGGGCGCTGGTCGAAGGCGTGCTCGGCGTCGAGGCAACGCTGGATGGGTTGCGCGTGCGGGCGGCGCTCCCTGAGGGTTGGGATGGCTACCGGATCAAACGCCAGTATCGCGGCGCGACTTACGACATCCGCGTCCGGCGCGCGGCCCCCGGCGAATCGATCGGCTGCATGATCGACGGTCAACCCTGGCGAGGCGAAACACTGCCCATTCTGGAATCGGAGACGGAGCATCTAGTAGAGATCAGCGTCTAGATCGGCTTGCCAATCTGACGGAAAAGAGCCTCAACAGTTGGGGGCTGGGTGACGAGAGCGCTCCGCCATAGCCGGGACTGTTATCAGCAGATAGCCATCATTTGACGGAACCCACCCGCCCGGCTAACATTGCCCCATCCCCGCAGCATGGGGGTGGATGTGTCCCGGTGGGCGCCCCGGTCTTCAAAACCGGTGGCGGGCGCTGCGTAGGCGTCCGCGGTGGGTTCGACTCCCATCCATCCTCGTGAATTGGAGATTGGAGATTGGCTACTGGCTACCAATCTCCAATCTCCAACCTCTGGTCTCCAATCTCCAATCTCCACCGTGACCATCCAAGACATCCAACTCCACGTCGACGCCGGGCCGTTGCGCATCGAGCGCATGGCCGTTAACCCCTATCCTGACCTGGCCCGGCTGTGGGTGCGGGTGCAACTCAGCACCTTCGAGCAGCCGCCTAATGTTCGCCTCCTCTGTCTGGATGCCGATGGCCAGGAAGCCGCCGAGATGCTGCTGGTGGAGTGGCGGGAACCCTACATCTCGCTGACCGTGCACCTGAAGAAGCCCCATCCCGGCGCCGAGTACATCATGCGGGCCGAACTCGCCCGCGACGGCCACTTACTCGCCAGCCACGATTTTCCCTTCGAATTGGTGTTCCAGGGGGAAGAGTAATTGGTTATTGGTAATTGGTAATTGGTTATTGACATATATTTCGTATTGCGTATTCTGTAGCGCAGATTTTACGCAATACGCACCACGCAATACGCACTACGTAACACACACCACTCACACATCCGAGGCACCCCATGTCGCGCAAACCCCCCTCCCTCACCCTGGGCGTCGAAGAAGAATACCAGATCATCGACCCGGAAAGCCGGGAACTGAAGTCGTACATCACGCACTTCCTGGACGAAGGCGTGATGGTCGAGCGAGAACTGAAGCCGGAGTTGCACCAGTCGCAGGTCGAGCTGGGCACCAAAGTCTGCCATACGCCGGGCGAATTGTACGAAGAACTGGCGCGGCAGCGGGGCACCATCTGCCATCTGGCCGAGCGGCAGGGGCTGAAGATCGCCTCGGCAGGGACGCATCCGTTCTCGCACTGGATGAAGCAGGAAGTGACGCCCAAGGAACGCTATTACGGCGTGATGGAGGAGATGCAGATGCTGGCGCAGCGGCTGCTGATCTTCGGCATGCACGTCCATGTCGGCATCGAAGACCGCGACTTCGCCATCGACTGCATGAACGTCTTGCGCTACGTGGTGCCGCACGTCGCCTCGCTTTCGTTTTCGTCACCATTTTGGAACGGCCGCAACACCGGGCTGAAGTCCTACCGCTCGGTGATCTTCTCCGATTTCCCCCGCACCGGGCTGCCCGACTATTTCCCCGACTGGATCGCTTTCGAGCGTTTCGTAGGCACGCTGGTCAGCACCGGCTGCATCCCCGATGGCAGCAAGATCTGGTGGGATCTGCGACCCCACTTCACCTTCCCCACCCTTGAGTTTCGCATGTGTGACGCCTGCACGACCATCGATGAGGCCGTCGGCATTGCCTCGCTCTTGCAGGCGGTGGTGGCGTGGCTGTGGGACTTGCGCCAGCGCAACATGACCTTCCGCATCTACCGCCGCGATCTGATCGAAGAGAACCGCTGGCGGGCCATCCGCTACGGGCTGGACGGCAAGTTCATCGACTGGGGCAAAGAAGAAGAGGTGCCGGCGCGCTGGCTGATCCGCGAGCTGCTGCGTCTGGTCGATCCTTATGTCGAGGCATTGGGCAGCCGACCCTACATCGAGAAGATCTACAATATCCTCGAGCACGGTTCCAGCGCCGAGCGGCAGCTGCGCGTCTATCAAGAGTCGGGCGGCGACATGAAGGCGGTCGTCGACCACCTGCTGAAAGAGACGGAACGGAATGTGATCCGGCCGGGGGCGTGAGCATGGCCAGACACGGATGGCCTCGGTCATCCGTGTCTGCATCATCGCCGGAGCAACGGCAGCCACACCGGCGCCACAACTGGCGTCGGCGTGGCAGTAGGGGCAAGCGTTGGGATGTCGCCAAAGTTGATCGGAACACTAACACCGGCCAGCACGGCTACGGTGATCTGGTTGGGCGTGGTCGAGGAGAAACCGTCAGGGTCGCTCTCGCTGACCACATACAGCCGTGGCTCCAGCTGACTGAAAACATAACCGCCGTCGGCGAGCGTGGTTTGCACGGCCAACACATCGCCGGCCTCATTACTGAGGGTGATCTCAACACCCGGCAACGGCGCTTCGCCAACATCGCGTAGTCGGTCGGCGTCGGCATCGTGCCAGACCACGCCGCGGATTTCGCCCCAGGTGGGCGTGGCGGTTGGCGTGTTCGTCGAAGTCGGCGTGACCGTCGCCGTGGGCGTCGGCGAAAACGTGGCCGAAGCCGTTGTCGTCCGGGTGGGGGTGGGGCTGAAGGTCGCGGTGGGGGTGGGCGTGGGCAATGACCCCAGCAGATGAAGCACCCCCCACTCCGGCTCCACCTGCCAGGTGCGGGTTCCCGTCCAAATCAGATGGGCGTCGGCCTCACCGCCGTTATCATCATCGATCAAGCCCAGGTTGAATCCCATCAGCTTGCCTTCAGCCAGTGTCCCGGCGCCAAGCTGGTCGCGAGTCAAGCGCAATTCGATATCCCAACCGTTGGCATGGCTGCGCCGGGCGGCCTGGATGACGACCGGGCGCGTCCCCCCCTCGGTGATGCGCCCATCCACACTGAAGGTGTACTGATGGTCATCGGCCCCACCCCACAGCCCATCGTGCAGGCCATCGAAAGCTGCCTCCAGTTCGTCGTCCTCCCACACCTGGGCGCTATCGAAAACGAGAACGTCGTCGGAGATCTGGCAGGCGAAATAGAGGGCGTTGGCGTCCCAGCGGCTCCGGCAAGTCATGCTCAGGTCGGCGTCGCCCAGAACAACGCCGATGACACGGCTGGCGGTAGCCTCGCTCAGAAAGGCCGCGTACTGGGGCGGCCAGTCGCTAAGGTCGCCGTCGATAAGCGGTGGGTCGGAGGCCAGAAAGCTACGCAGCAGGCCCGGAACCGGCGTGGCAGTGGGGGTGGGCGTAGCGGTCGGGGTGGGCGAGGAGGTGGCGGTCGCCGTAGGCGTGGGGGTGGGCGAGGGCGGTTGTGGGCTGGCAGTCGGGGTGGGGGTGGGGGTAGGGGGCAGGAATGGCGTGGGGGTGGCGGTGGGCGGCTGCGGGCCGGGAGCATAGCGCAGAACGATGCCATGCTGTCCGACAATCCAGCCGCGGCCATCACCAACAAACGTGACGGCTTCCAGGCTCATGCCCACACCGCTGTCCGAGGGCATCCAACTCTGGCCGCCGTCAGTGGTGGCGATGACGCGCCCGCCCTCGCCCACAATCCAGCCTCGCTGCGCGTCGAGGAAGAAAACCCGGTTGAAGCGGGCGAACACAGGCGATTGCTGGGGCGTCCAGGCGCCGCCGCCGTCGGAGGTATGGAGGATGGTGCTGTACTCGCCCACGGCCCAGCCCTGCCGACGGTCGAGGAAGAAGACATCGTTGAGGCCGCGGGTGGTGTCGGCCGCCTGGGGCAGCCACTGCGCCCCGCCGTTGGCCGTAAAAAGGATCAGTGGCTCGCCGCTGGCATGGCGACCGACGATCCAGCCCCAGTTGGCATCGACGAAATGCACCGCCGCCAGACTGCCGCCACTGACGCCGCTGTTCTGCGGCTGCCACGAGACCCCGCCGCTGGTGGTGCGCCGGATGACGCCCTGATCACCCACGACCCAGCCGCGTTGATCGCCCACGAAAGCCAGACCGTGCAGCGTCTCCTGCGCGCCGCTGCTCTGCGGCTGCCAGGAGGCGCCGCCATTGCTGGTGTGGAGGATGACGCCAAGATCGCCCACCGTCCAGCCATCGTTGGCATTGGCAAAATGGACGCCGCGTAACCACACACTCGTGCCGCCCTCCTGCGCCGTCCAGATGCTCCCGCCTGTGTTGGTGCGGAGGATGCGGCCGCCGGCGCCAACCGTCCAGCCGATGAGGGCGTCGATGAAGATGGTATCGGAGAGATAATCGGCCGTGTTACTGATCTGCAAGGCCCAGGTGGCGCCGCCGTTGAACGTGTGAAGGATGGTGCCGCCCTCTCCTACGGCCCAACCGGTGCTGGCCGAAACCAGATGGATGTCCCGGAGTTCGACCGGGGCCAGGCTTGGTTGCTGCGCCCAGGTGATCCCCCCGTCGTTGCTAACGGCAATGACGCCCTGGCTGCCCACCACCCAGCCCTGGTTCGCGCTGACGAATTGGACGCCGTGCAGCGTTTGGCCGCCAGGCAGGGCCTGGCTCTGCCAGTTCTCGCCGCCATTGGTGGTGGTTAGAATGACGCCGCTGCCGCCCACGGCCCAGCCCCGGCCAAGATCGGCGAAGTAGATATCGTACAAGGGGATGCCGGTGGCGCCGCTTACCTGTGCGTCCCAAGTCTGGCCGCCGTCGGCTGTGTAGAGGATGGCCCCGGCCGTGCCGGCGGCCCAACCGTGGATTTCGTCTGCAAAGTGGACGGCCTGCAAGTCGACGCCACTCCACGGCAAGGAGGGCCGCTCCCAGGTTCCGCCGCCATTCGTGGTCAACAACACCGTGCCGGCATCACCCACGGCCCAGCCCCGCTCGGCATCGAGGAAAAAGAGGCCGCGCAGAGAGCGGATCGTCCCGCCCGATTGTGGCATCCAGGCCGCGCCGCCGGAGGTCGTATGCAAAATGAGGCCGCCATCGCCGGCGATCCAGCCTTCGTCCCGGCCCCGGAAGAACACCGCGTTCAACTGCGTCTGCACCCCACCGGTCTGCGCCGCCCAACTGCTGCCACCATTGCTGGTGCGCAGGATGAGTCCATCACCGCCGACCGCCCAGCCGTAGCTGGCGTCGGCGAAAGCGACGCCCGTCAGCAGGCCGCCCGCCTGCCGCTGCCACGGCCCAGCCTGAGGGATGAGCGGAAAGGCTTGGGGACGAGCGTCCACCGACCGTCCGCCCCCCTGGACGATGCCAACAAAGGCAACCAACACCACTACACAAACCATCATCCGTCTGCGCTTCATACGATTTTGCCTCCACGACTTTGTGCATCGAGCGAAAACTGCCCGGTGGCAGGAGGGAACGACTTCGATGCGATTAGCCTAGCACATCATGTTGAAAGTAACATGAACTACAAGTCGAGAGCAAATGAAAGGTTATTCATCTGGCAGAGGTGCGACGCACTTCGCGAGCGGGAGTCACTCGAAGTGCGTCGCACCTGAACTGCTCATGGCCCCGATGCCAGGAGCATGGGCAGCCAGGCGCGCCACACCACCGGCCCCTTGACAAAACTCACCCGCTGATTCCCCAGCTCGCCCACCGCCAAATCGCCCTCCGGGCCAAAGGCCAGGGCCACAGGCTGGCGGAAGGGGCCGGGGCTGCCGTCGTTGGGCGCCGTCCAGGTGGCCAGGACGGGCGCCGCCCGCACCGGGTCGAGGATCAGCACCTGGTCGCCGGCGGCCAGGGCCAGCAAGCCATCGCCGCCGGCGGCCAGGGCTTTGGGCGGGCCGGGCAAAAAGCCGCCGAGCGTCGCCAGCCGCTGCCAGGTGGCGCCGTCGAAGCGAAGCTGGAACAACTGCTGCGTCTGCTCGTCGGCCAGCCAGACTGAGCCGTCCGCGGCCAGAGCCAGGGCGCCGAATTTGTGGATGGCGTCGTCGTCGGGCGCCCAGGTCGAGACCAGATTGCCCAGCAGGTCGAGCGCTTTGACCAGACCCTGCCGCTCCTCCGTGACGAACACCTGCACCCGGTCGCTGTTGCCCAGGCGAGGGAAGCTGCTGAAACGGAGGTCGTCGAAGGCGGCGTCGGCCGCGTATTCGCCTTGTAGGGCGCCGCCGATGGCCACCATCGTCGCCGTGGCCGTGATCGGCCGGCGCAGCGCCTCGGCCCAGGCCAGACGGCCATCGAGATACAGGTTCAGCCGCTGCTCGTCCCAGGTCGCGGCCAGGTGATGCCACTCGCCCGCCTGCCAGCCGGAAACATCGCCCCAGGCAGCCTTGTCCAAATCATCGAAATCCGTCGCCCAGGCATAGACATAGCCGGATTCGTGCGCCAACCGCAGCCGGTAGCAGGGCGCGCTGGCCGCGGCCAGACAGGTCGGGTCGCCCACCTCCAGCAGGATGTGCGGGCCTTCGTCCTCGCCCGGCCAGTGGGGCTGCACCCAGAACTCGACCCCACCCCGCTGCAAGAAATCCGGCCCCGGCGAGGGATAGCGCAAGGCCGAGCCATCAACCACGCTCGCTGCTTGACCAAATCGACCTGGGACGAAATCGATGTTGGCTGCCAACAAAGGGGCGATGCCGTGCACATCCAGCAAATCGCCGTCGAACGGCAGCAGGAGCAGGGCAGCCGGGTCGGGCAGGGCCAGTGGCAGGCCGGTGGTGAAAGGCTGCCCGGCCAAAGCGATGCCGGCCGGCTGATCCAGGGCCGAGGGGCGGTCATCCACCCGGCCGAACCAGTTGACGATGTGCTGTTGGGGGTCGAGCACCCAGGCGCGCTGGCCGCCGCTCACCGCCACCGCCAGCAGCCCATCCCCACCCAGGGCCGCACCCGTGGCTCCCACCAGCCCGATGTGTTCGCTGCCCACGCGCCCCACCCAGGCCGCCGGTCGCCCGCCTTCGGGCGGCAGCAGCCGCAGGAGCGAGCCAGGATGCCCATCCACCACCAACAATTGGCCGCGCTCCGAGTAGGCCGACTCCGGTTCCCAGACCAGGCCGCGCGGCGAGTACAGCAACTCGGCCCGAGCCACCTGGCCGAAGCCGCTTTCCTTGCCGTCCGCGGCTACGGCGGTCAGGCCAAAGCGGGCCGTGCGGGGGAGGAGGGTGGTAAGGGTGGTGGTGGTCAGGCCGGAGGCGAGGAGTTGGAAGGGAGTGTAGTCGGGCCAGAGGCCGCGATAGAGCTTGTAGCTGGTCGCGCCGGGCGAAGGCTGCCAGGAAAGGACGGCGGTCGAGCCGGATGTGCGCACCGAGAGTTGGGGCGCGGGGGGCGCCAGGGCGGCGTCGGTCGGGAACTGGGTGGGGAGGGTGAGGGTGACGGCCTCCTGCCCCCGCCAGAAGGCTTTGTTGAGTTCGGTGATCGTCAGCCAGGTAAAGGTCTCCTGGTCGCCCCGCGCCGCCCGCAGCAGCAGTTGGCCGTTGCGCCCGACGACATCGATCAGCCCGAAGGGGTTGGGGTGCAGGCTATGGCCGGTGGCAGTGGTCAGGGTGGGCGTCACGGGGCGATTGGGGAGCAGGAAGACGCCATCCGCCCCGGTCAGCCCGCCGAAAATGGGCTGGTTGCCGACGAGGTTGTTCTGGGTCTGGAAGGCGTCGATGCGCACGCCCGGCAGCCCGGCGCCGGTCGCATCCAACACCCGCAGCCTGACCTGCGCGGGAATATCGAACAGATAGTCGCCGAAATAGCCGCGGCGCGCGCCGGAATGGCTGCGCAAGCCCAGCGCTGTATGCGGGCTGTAGTAGGTGCCATCGTAGGGCCGCACATCGTCGCCGCCCATCAGGTCGGGGTAGGGCCAGTAGAAGCCCGACAGCAGCGGCAGCCCGGCCCGGTCGTTCACCTGGTTGCCGGCGCTGGGCGAGACGTTGAGCTGGTAGAGGTCGATGACGCCGAGCTGGTGCGTGAGTTCGTGGATCAGGCCCCAATCGATGCCGTTGGCGAAGGCCCGGGCGTAGTTGTCGGCCGAGATCCAACTTTCATCCTCAGGCGTGTCTTTGTAATCAGGCTCGACCCGGAACGTCCAGCGGCCGTCGTAGGCCAGGTCGCCGAAAACCTGGTCGCCGCCGACGCCGGTCGTGGCCGTGATCACGTCGATGCGGACGCGGTCGGGCAGGCCAGAGGGCGTTTCGCTGAAGACGGCCCCGGCCAGCCGTTGGTTCATCTGCTCGAACTGGGCCTGGATCCAGTCGGCGAAGGAGTAGGACCCCACCAGGTTCTGCCGCGCCCGAAAGGCCTGCAAAAAATAGGGGTGGGCGAGGATTTCGAGATAGATGGCATCGGTGCGATGATCCCGCCGGTTGTTCGCCAGCGTCACCTCGCCCCCGCCGTCGCCCAGTTCGAGCGTGACCGTGTGCGGCCCCGTCTGCCAGGCCCAGCCCCAGGTGAGGGTGAATTCCGCCCCCGCCGCCAGCCCCGGCAGACTCCCGCCCGACTGTGCGGCCCCATCCAGCCGCCAGGTGAAGCTGACCGGCTGCGCCGCGGCGTCGCCCTGGTTGGCGATGCGCGCCGTCAATGTCACCGGCTCGCCCGCATCGGGGAAGCGTTTCTCGTTTTCGGTCCCGGCGCAGAGTTCGGGCGCGCCCTGGCTGTAGTCCAGGCAATAGCGGTGGTAGCGCGGGGTGCGGCTGAGGTAGAGGAGGCTGAGGTCGGGCGGCAACGGCTGGTCGGGCCGCAGCCGGGCCGGAGATGGGCGGGGGAAGTCGGGCGCGGGGGCCAAGCCGGGGGCCAAGCCGGGGGCCGGGGCGGGCGGGGGACGCCGATCTTTCCAGGTCGAGGCGGGCGGCGGGGGCGCGGCAGCCTCCAGCAAGCCCGCCAGCAGCACCAGGAGGGCGGCGGCCGTGGTCAGGGCCAGGGTAAGGCGGGCCGAAAAACGGCGCCAGAAGATGGGCGCCATGATGAGTGCGCCTACCGCCGGATGACCACGGAAGTGCCGATGTCGGCCCACTCCCAGACCGCTTTCATGGCGGCGTCGTTCAGCATCACGCAGCCGTAGGTGATGGGCGTGCCCACCAGCCCGGCCCAGGTGCGCCGGCCGGTGGTAGCCTCCCAGGGCAGGCCGTGCAGCCCGTTCTCGGTCGATCCGGCCCAGTAGATGCCCAGCCAGTACGGCATCCAGATGTTCCAGGTGGAGCCAAAGGCCCGGCGCAGTTTGCTCTGGACACGAAAGGCGCCGGTGGCGGTGGAGTTGTTGCGCCCGGTGGAACAGCGCCAGGTATTGAGCAGGGTTTCGCCCTCGTAGCGCCAGCAGCGTTGTTCGGAAATATCGACGACGATCATCTTGCGCCCGCGCACAGTTGGCGCCGCCGGCGCAGCGCTGCCAGACACCAGCAGCCGTTGGCCGACGCGGATCAGCGAAGCGTTGGCCAGCTGGTTGAGTTTGGCCAGGGCGTCGGCGGTGGTGCCGTATTTGCGGGCGATGGCTTCGAGCGTGTCGCCGGCCTGAACGACATGATATTGGCCCGTCCCCCCTCCCCCGCCTCCGGCTGCGGGGATGCGCAGCCGTTGGCCGACGAAGATGACATCCCCGCGCAAACCGTTGGCCGCGCGCAACGCCTCGACCGAGACGCCGTACTTGCGGGCAATGGCGCCCAATGTCTGCCCGCGGCGGACGATGTACACCCCGCCGCCCCCACCGGTTGGCGCCGCCGCTCCGGTATCGCCGGCGCCGACGATGAGCCGCTGCCCGGCATAGATGACATTGGGGTTGCGCAGGCTGTTCCAGCGCATCAGGTTGGTCACGGTCACGCCATAGCGGGCGGCGATGCTGGCCAGGGTCTCGCCCGATTGGACAACATGGACGGGCGGGGCTGCGGCTGCCTCCGGGCCGGGCGCCGGTTCGGCGGCCTGGGCGACGGCCGCGAACAGCAACGCCAGCAGAAAAGTGGCGGTCGCGACCGCCAGCCAACGGCGAAAGAAGCGTGATTTCATAGTCGATCCTGCCTGGAATAGCATCTTCTCGATCTTCCGAAGCCTGACAGCCCGTCAGAAAAGTCGCCTGGACACGGATGAACACGGAAAAACACGGATTGGAACGATGACTGTGTGTTGAAAATCCGTGTGAATCGGCCTCGATCCGTGTCCCAAGTAGCTTGCATGCGACTTCTTCGACAACCTGCTAAGACCTTTAGGATTTTGGAAACCCTCAAGGTCTGATCTAATGTCCCATTATACACAAATGCCCCGTTTTCCCCACAAATGACGCTCTACCCGCTTTCGACAAAGCCGGTAGCCGCCACCCTACACGGAACACGCAACACAAAACACGCCCCTACCCCCCTCTCCCCTGCTCCACCGCATCATCCTTATCCACATTCATCTCCGTCATCCGCCCGGTCTTGACGTAGATCACGCGTTCGGCGATGTTGGTCGCCAGATCGCCCATCCGCTCCAACTCGCGCGCCACCCGCAACAACTCATACGCCGCCTCCACCCGCTCAGGGTGCGCCGCCTGCGCCATCTGGAACATGACCTGCGTGAAAACGCTGGCGTACATCGTATCCATCTCGTTGTCCAGATCGCTCAAGGCCCGAGCCAGATCGATATTGTCGTGCGCATACGCGAGCATGGCCTGGTGCAGCATATTCACGGCCAACGATCCCATCCGCTGTAGCTCCACCGGCCAGTCGGCCGGCGGATTCTTGACCAAATGCGGGATGACCTTGGCGATGCCTTTGGCCTGGTCGCCGATCCGCTCCAAATCGACGATGATATTCATGGCCGAGACGATGGCGCGCAGGTCGCGGGCAGCCGGCTGCTGGGTGACGATGAGGGCGAAGCACTCCTCCTCGATGTCGAAGCGGGCCTGATTGACGGCGTTATCGGCGATCTGCACCTCGTGCGCCATCTGCAAGTCCAGGTGCTGCAACGCCTGCAAAGCCAGCCGGATCTGATCCCCCACCCGGCTGCCCATGCGAAGGATGTTGTCGTGAAGAGTGTGCAGTTCGCGCTCGAAACGCTCACGGATGATGGTCATGGTGCGGTCTCCTTGTCTGTGGCGGGGTCTAGCCGCGGCGGCCGGTGATGTAGGACTCGGTCAGTTCCTGTTGGGGCGAAGTGAAAAGCTGCGAGGTGGGGCCGAACTCGACCAACCGCCCCAGCCAGAAGAAGCCGGTGCAATCCGAAACCCGCGCCGCTTGCTGCATGTTGTGTGTGACGATGACGATGGTGTAGGTTGCGGCCAGGGTGTGCATCAGGTCTTCGATGCGGAGGGTGGCCACCGGGTCGAGGGCCGAGCAGGGCTCGTCCATGAGGATGACTTCTGGCTGCACGGCGATGGCGCGGGCGATGCACAGCCGCTGCTGTTGGCCGGGGTTAAGGCCCAGGGCCGAATCGCGCAGGCGGTGCTTCACCTCGTCCCACAGAAAGGCATCTTCCAGGCTCTTCTGCACGATTTTGTCCAGGTGCGACCCGCCCGACCTGGCCATCCCCAGCACGCGAGGGCCAAAAGCCACATTGTCGTAGATGCTCTGCGGGAAAGGGTTGGGCCGCTGAAAAACCATGCCGATCCGCTGCCGCAGCGCCACCACATCCACCCCCGGCGCGTAGATGTCCTCGCCATCGAGCAGGATCTGGCCCTCGGCCCGCACGCCGGCGATGGTGTCGTTCATCCGGTTGAGCGAGCGCAAAAAGGTGGACTTGCCGCAGCCAGAGGGACCGATCAGGGCCGTGATCTGGTTGGCCTGAATGGTCAGGTTCAGGGCGATCAGCGCCTGCTTGTCACCGTAGAAGAAGTTGAAATCCTTGACGACAATGCGATCTTCCATCGTGGCAACTGATCCTGGTTCAGCCAAAGCGGCCGGTGATGTAATCCTCGGTGCGCTGGTCCTTGGGACTGACGAACAACTTGCCGGCCGCAGCCACCTCGATCAAGCTGCCGCTGAGCAGAAAACCAGCGCGGTCGGCCACGCGCGCGGCCTGCTGCACGCTGTGCGGGACCATGATCACCGTGTAGCGGCTTTTGAGTTCCTGCAAGGTCTCCTCGACGGTGGCCGTCGACAGCGGGTCGAGGCCGGAGGTGGGGTTATCGAGCAGGATCACGTCCGGCTCCAGGGCCAGGCTGCGGGCCAGGCACAAACGCTGTTTCTGCCCGCCAGAGAGGGCGAAGGCCGACTCGTCCAGCCGATCCTTGACCTCGTCCCACAAGGCCGCCTGCTTCAACGAACGCTCCACCCGCTCCTCCAGCGTCGTCCGCTCCTTGATCCCGGCCATGCGCAGCCCGAAGGTCAGGTTGTTGCGGATCGAGCCGGGCAGAGGCGTGGGCAAGGCGAAGACCATGCTCACGCGGCGGCGGAGGTCGTTGACATCCATCGCCCGGGCGAAGATGTCCCGGCCGTCGAAGAGGATGCCGCCCTGCACCCGGCCGCCTTCGGTCAGGTCAGCAAGCCGGTTCAGCAGCCGCAACAGGGTGGATTTGCCGCTGCGCGAGGGGCCAAAGAGCACGAAGATCTCGTGCGGCTGGATGGTCAGGCTGATGTTGCTCAGGGCTTCGACGCCGTCGGGGTAGGTGTAGAAAAGGTCGTGGATGGCGATGATCGGCTGCATGGGCGTCACCAATCGCGGCGGCGGCGCATCGTGGTGCGGACAATCGTCGCCACCAGCGTCAACGAGAGGACGATGAGCATCAGCACCAGGGCCGTGCCATATTGTACCTTCAGCGGCATCCCCGGCACCTGTGTGGAGATGACATAGAGATGATAGGGCAGGGCCATGGTCTGGTCGAAGATGGAACCCGGCAATTCGGGCAGATAGAAGGCCGCCACCGTGAACAGAATCGGGGCGGTCTCGCCGGCGGCGCGCCCCAGGCCGAGGATGATGCCGGTGAGGATGCCGGGCAGGGCGTGCGGCAGCACCTGGTGGCGGATGGTCTGCCATTTGGTGGCGCCGAGGCTGTAGCTCACCAGCCGGAAACTCTGCGGCACGGAGAGGATGGCCTCCTCGGAGGTGCTGATCACCACCGGCAGGGTGAGCAAGCCCAGCGTCAGCGCCCCGGCCACGATGCTGGTGCCCAAACCCAAGAAAAGGACGAACATCCCCAGCCCGAACAAGCCGTAGACGATGGAGGGGATGCCGGCCAGATTGACGATGGCCAGCCGCACCCAGCGCGTCAGGCGGGTGTCGCCGGCATATTCGGCCAGGTAGATGGCGGCCAGGATGGCCAGCGGAAAGGCGGCGATGGCCGTGGCAAAGGTGAGGAGCAGCGTGCCCAGGATGGCCGGCATGATCCCGCCCTCCTTCATGCCATTGCGGGGGGCGGCGGTCAGGAACTCCCAACTCAGGGCGGAAAGGCCGTTCCACACCAGGAAGACAATCACCAGAATGACCGGGATCACCACCAGGGCCGCCACCGCCGTGATCAACCCGGTCGCCAGCCGGTCGGCGCGCTGCCGGTTCATAGCTGCTCTCCTCGGCGGCGCGAGCTTTGCGAGCCGACGAAGCGCGCCGCCAACGAGTTGATGCCAAAGGTGACCAGGAACAGGAGGATGCCGATGGCGAACAGCGTGTTGTAGTGCAGGCTGCCCTGCTCCACCTCGCCCATCTCGGCGGCGATGGTGGCCGTCATCGTCCGCACCGGGGCGAAGAACATGCCCGGCCCCAGAGGGGGGAGGTTGGCGGCGTTGCCGGTCACCATCATCACCGCCATCGTCTCGCCGATGGCCCGGCCCACCCCCAACATGATGGCGATCACCAGCCCCGACCGCGCCGCCGGCAGCACCACCCGCCAGATCGTCTGCCAGCGCGTGGCGCCGATGGCCAGCGAGGCATCGCGATAGGAGCGCGGCACGGCATAGAGCGCATCTTCCGAGATGCTGATGATGGTGGGCAGCGACATATAGGCCAGGATGACCGAGCCGGTGAAGGCGGTGAGGCCGGTGAGGGCGCCCATGCTCTGCACCAGCGGCGCCAGCGCCACCCAACCCAAAAAGCCCAGGACGATGGACGGGATGCCGGCCAGCATCTCGATGATCGGTTTGAGGATCTCGCGCAGCCAGACCGGGGCGACCTCACCCAGATAGACGGCGGCCAGGATGCCGAGGGGGACGGCGATGACGACGGCGCCGACGGTGACGATGAGCGAGCCGACCAGCAAGGGCCAGAGGCCGAAAATGCCCTCGATGGGGTACCAGCGCGAGCCAAAAAGCTGGCGGAGGGGGATATCCAAAAAGGCGGGCAGGCCCTCGCGCAGCAAAAAAACGAAAATGAGGGCGATGATCACGATCGTCGAGATGCCGGCGACGACGATCAGCCCCTCGATCACGCGCTCGCGCCAGCGCAGCGGCGGGCGGGCGGGCTGCTCGGCCGTGGCCGAGACGGGCAACGATGATGGCGAGGTCGTCATGATTCCTTTATCTTCATCCTTCGTATCGAGTTTCGTGATCTTCGTGTCCTTGTGTTCAAGGATTCTATTTCGGCAGGGGCACGAAGCCCAGGTCGGCGACGATCTTCTGGCCTTCCGGCCCCTCGATCCACTGCATATAGGAGGCGATAGCGCCTTGCGGCTCTCCGGCTGTCACCATGTAAAGCCCGCGGGAGATGGGATAGCTGCCATCGGCGCCGGTGGCCACGCTGGGGACGACGAACGGCCCCTCGGCGGTTTTCGCTACGGCGATCAATTTCTCGTGTTGGGGATCGACATAGCCCAGCCCGTCGTAGCCGATGGCGTTGGGGTTGCGCCGGATCTCGCTCGTGATCCCCACCGACGAGGGCATCAACAGCGTTTGCGGCGCAAAAATATCCTTGTTCTCTTTGTCACCTTTGCGCACAACCTCTTCCAGGAAGTAGACATGGGTGCCAGAGTTGGTCTCGCGCGAGACGAGGACGATGGGCGCATCGTTGCCGCCGACCTCTTTCCAGTTCGTGACCCGGCCGGTGAAGATGTCGGCAAGCTGGTCGATGCTGAGTCGATCGACCGGGTTAGCGGGGTGCACCACCACTGCCAGGGCGTCGATGGCGACCGTATGCTCGACCGGCTCGATGCCGTTGGCCCTGGCCGCTTCGATCTCGGCCTCTTTCATCTGCCGCGAGGCGTTGGCGATATCGACCGTGCCGTTGACGAGGGCGGCGATGCCCGTGCCCGACCCCCCGCCGGTGACGGCAATCGCCACCTCCGGCGCCACCTGGCGATAGGCTTCGGCCCAGGCCAGGGCCAGGTTGACCATCGTATCCGAGCCTTTGTTCTGGATCGCCCGCCCGCTCTCGCCGCCGGCTGCGCCCTGCGCGGCGCGGCTGCACCCGCCCAGAACCAGGGCGAGCACGAGGAGAAGGGGCGGGAACAGGCGACGGCTCAGGGCCATGCCAGCATCCTCGCAGACAAGCGGCGACGCAGCATGGCCCGATTCTACCTGCGCGGGAAGCAGCCGCCGAATCGTATCGGTTAAGAGTTCTTTACAAGTTGGCTAAGGTTTCTTCACCGCCGCCAAACGCGCCGAGGAGCGCCGGTAGCGGCGCTCCTCGGGGAACAGAGTGAAGCGAGGACTATTTGCAGCTGGCCGGGATGGCCAACGGATAGACGTTCAAATCCTGGTCGTAGACGATCGGGATCAAGTAACCAACCCCAGCCTTGATGTCCAGCCCCATCGTGCCCTCGCCGTTGGGCGTGTTCAACACCAGTTCGTTATGTCCTGCCGGCAGGTCCAATAGCACCCGGCCGGGGACGTCGCCCTTCTTGGCGGGCACATCCCATTTTTGCGTCGTGTTGGCCTTGTCGATGTGGAGTGGTTCGCCGATGTGGTTCTCGATCAGGACGACGCCCTGCCCGGCCTTGGGTTTGCGCAGGTAGGATGGGCAACTGCCCGCGGGGGCGGCGGGCGTGGAACCGGCAGCCGGAGCAGGCGCAGCGGGCGCGGCGGCCACCACCAGGCCCGACATGCCGCCGTCCACACTCACCAACTGGCTGGCAATCCAGGCCTGCGGTGCGCCAGAGATATCCAACTTGACCCACTTGCTGTCGGAGGTGCGACCCACGGCCTGGATGCGGTCGCCTTTGCGCAGGCTGGTGACAATGGCATAGTTCGTGCCCGGCCCGGCCCGCACATTGGCCGTATCGGCCGTCACCTCGGCGTTGCCGCCGGTGGTGCGCGGGCGGGCGGCGCTCTGGCCGGGCAGACGGCCCACGACCTCGAAGCTGCTAAAGGCGCGGTCGGCGGCCTGCAGGTCGGCCTCGGTCAAGGCCATCACCATCACCAGGGTGAAGAAACTCTCATCTTCGGGCGCGGCGGCGACGACGAAAATCACGCCATCCTCGGGGCCGCAGCCCGAATACTGATCGTATAGCCCGGTATAGACCTGGTCGGCGTAGTCGTCGCGGCCCTCGTACTTCCCACAGGTGTCTTTGAAGCTGGACTGATCGAGCAATGCGTCGGCGTCGAACTGGCCCGACTGGATGGCCGCCGCCGAGAAGAGCACAAACGGGCCGTTCGTGGCGCCGCTCGGCTGGGCCAGGAGTTGAGCGCCGATCACTTTGCCGGCGTCGTTCTTCCAGGCGCTGCCATCTACCTGATCCCATTCCTCCGGCGCCTCCATTTTCAGCGCCCCAGAGTCGTCTTCGATGCGCACGTAGTTCTCGTAGCCGGCGCCGCTGGCGGCGTTGCCCACATCACCCTGGCCCTGTTCGGCGAAGGAGGTGACCTGCTCCAGCGGGCGGCCGTTCAATTGGCCTTCCCACACTTCCTGGGTGGCAAAGCGAACCACGCGCACATCCAGCGTGTCCTCAGGCTCGTGGGTGCGCAGGATATCGCAGTAATCAGCCATACTCCCGTCCGCACCCAAGGGTAATCCTTCCATCTCGACAATGACATCGCCGGCCTTGATCCCGGCCTTGTCGGCGGGCGAGCCGGACTGCACCGACGAGGCCCAAACACCGGTCAGGCCTGAATCGAAGGCCACCGCTTCGGGGTTGATGCCGATCGAATCGACATTGTGGCGTCGGCGCAACTCGTCGATCACCGGCAGGGCAGCCGCGCGACCAATCGCATAATACTGATTGCTCTGCTCGCGCCCGCGGTAGTTGACCCCTACCACCAACCCATCCTCGGTGATCAGGGGGCCGCCGGAGTTGCCGGGATTGATGGTGGCGTCGTGTTCGATCACGTTATCCACCGAGGCCCAGTTCGTCTCACCGCCGGCCCGCTCCTTGGAGACGATGCCACGGGTGAGGGTGTATTCCGGCTCGCCCAACGGGAAGCCGGCGGCATAGACATCCAGCCCCGGTCTGGCCCGACCTTCGAACCAGCCCAGGTAGGGATAGCCGCCGCCCTCGATGTCGATCACGGCCAGGTCCGAGCATTCCGAGACGCCGAGCACACGGGCGTTCTTGGGCCGGCTTTCGCCCGCCACCCAGACCTTGAGCAGCGCAGCCCCGCCCACGACATGATTGTTCGTCACAGCCAGGCCCGAGGGGTCGATGATGAAGCCCGACCCGCGCCCGGCCCCGCTGCTGGCCTCGCCAGCCGGGTTGACGAACTTGCCCTGGGCCTCGATCTGCACCACGGCCTGCTCGACATCGTCCAGCGACTCGACCAGGCCCGGCGGCTGCGGCGTGGGTGTGGGAGGCCGGCGGGTGGGCGTGGCGAGCCGGCGAGTGGCAGTGGGGGTGACGGCCAGTGATGAAACGTCGCGGTTGGACTGGGCTTCGACCTGGAACCCGCCATAGACCGCCAGGGCCAGAACCAGCCCAAGCATGGTGATCGTGAGTAGTTTTCGCATCGAAAGTTCTCCTTTGGGTGTGCCGGGGTGCGTGTTCCGTGTTCCGGGTGCCGGGTGCCGTGGGGTGGAGGGAGCGCCAGTGGCAAGCGGGCGTTTCAGGATCCTGTACGACCGATGACGAAAGAGAAGGTCAAGGGATGTTGGCCGATGGCAGCACCGAGGTGAAGGGATCGCTGCCATCCATCGCCCCTCGTCGATTCAGGCCGCTTTGGCTGAGGCGGGGGTTTCCGGCCAGGGGGGGCGGTTTTGCAGCCAGGTGTAGGCCCGCGTCAGGGCGTCATGTTCGAGCGGGTCCATCTGGCCGCGGAAGTGCATCATCTGGTTGCGCACCTCGCGCACCCGGTTCATCAGGGCGAGGAAGACCGTCTGAGGTCCCAGCACCGGCTCCAATCGCCCCCAATTGGGTGCAGCGCACATCATCTGCAGACGGTCGCCAAAGCTGAGTTTGTAGGGGTTGCGCCGTGACAGGTTGGGGTTGTTGGGGCCGGGGCCAAAAGCGGCTATGGCTGCGGCATTGAGCGCCGCCTCGTCAGGGAAGGCTTTGGCCGTGTAGTCGCGCAAGAGCAGTTCGATCTCTTCGGCCAGGATGATGCCCTCGAACAGTGTGCGGAAGAAGTGAGTCATATCTTTGCCGCTGAGCAGACCGACGGGCTTACCCGCGGTGGTGACCACCACGGCCGGGGTGCGGGGGACGGCCAGCGCCTCCACTGCCTTGAAGAGATCATCCTCGGCATCCAGGGTGATGGTGGCTTCCAGGGCGTGATGGACGGGCATCTTC
The DNA here is from genome assembly GCA_019695115.1 of Caldilineales bacterium. Taxonomy (GTDB): domain Bacteria; phylum Chloroflexota; class Anaerolineae; order J102; family J102; genus SSF26. The sequence continues at coordinate 25,238 of JAIBAP010000040.1, forward strand.
AGCAGGGGGGCCGCGCCCTGGGTGTGGAAATAGAAGCCGGCAAGGCTCTGCTGGGTGATCAGCCCCAGCAAGTGTCCGTCGGCGGCCAACACCGGCAATTGCCCAAAGCGGTTCTCGGTCATCACCTTCAAAGCGTCGCCGATGCTGGCATCGAAGGCGATGCAAACCGGCGGCTTGCGCTGCGCCAACACCTGCGCCAGGGGATGCATTTCCAGAGCCGGTACGTTGACGGAGGTAGCGCCGGCCGCCGCCTGGGCCGCCAATTGGTTGGACAACCAGAGCAAGGTTCGGCGCAGGGTGTCGAGATCGAGCGCGTCGGGGCGACTCTGGAAATGGGCCAGTTCATTCCGGATCAGCCGCGAACGATCCAGCAGTTCATCGAACAGGACCTTGGGGCCAAGCGTCGACTCGAAGGCCGGCCAGTTGTCGCTGTCGCTGATGATGATCAGCAAGTCGCTGAAGCTCAAGTACTTCTCGCCTCGCGCCGGCCGCTCCTTGTCATCCGAATTCGGGCCAAACGCGGCCAGCATCGCCTGACGCAGGACCTCGGGCGTCGGAAAGGCGGCGTCGATACAGCTTTTCAGGATCGTCTCGATCTGTTCGACCATCAGCAGCCCGTCGAACAGCGAGCGGAAGAACAGGGTCATATCTCGGCCGGTGAGGATGCCGGCGGGTTTGCCATCGGCCACGACAATAACGGCGTACACCCCGCGCGTGCGCAAGCGATCCACGGCCGTGATCAGGTCGTCGTCCGGGGTCAGCACAGCGGCCACATCCTGGCAGCTGCGCACCGGCAACGCCAGCAGGTCGATCTCGCCGCCGGTGAGGCAGTAGAGGCCCATGATCGTCTGCTGCGAGGTGATGCCCACCAACTCGCCCGCCTTGCCCACCACCGGCAGCTGGCCGATGCCGTTGCCCAACATCACCTGCATGGCCTCGCCCAGCGTCGCCTCGGCGCTGATGCAGATCGGCGCCCGCCGCCCTTCCAGTGTCTGTGCCAGTGTGTAGCGCGCCATAAGCCTCTTGAAAAACAAAAGGGGGAAGAAAATCGGCCTGCCGTCGCCTCCTCAGGCGACGATGGGGAGCAATCCTACCACAAAACGCTGCCCGCGCATAATACGGCAGCCTCCTGGGTGCACTTCGTTGGGGGGCGCGTGATTGGTGTACAAGCCGCACCTGGGGGTGCGGACTCCGCCAGGCGTGCGGACTCCGCCAGCCGTTACTGCCGATCACCGCCCCACGAGCGAAATGCGCCCGGCTCCCGGCCTTCGTTTGACGAAACGGACCAATGAGAGTACGATCCGTGACGGAAAGTGAGGCCACGCCTCATCAGCCTACATGGAGTATATGATGCAAAATCCAACCTACCTGATTGATTACGAAAGAGCCATTGCTGCGCTGGTCAGAAGGCTGCCTATGGAGCGCGCCGCACAACTCTACGATTTCGCACGCTTCCTGGTCGCAGACGACGGAGCCGACGACCTGGTTTCTGACGAAGAACTAGCGGCGGAGGACCTGGATTGGGAAATGAGCCTACGCCGTCACGCCGATCGTTTTGCCGCTTTGAAAGCTCAAGCCAAAGCGGATGTAAGTGCGTACAGAACGGCCCCGATGTTCAATGAGCGAGGAGAATTCGTTGTCGAGTGAACTCCCGCATTACTCCATCGTTTAGGGACGCATTCCGCAACCTGCCCCCAGAGACTCGCGCTCGAACGAGGCGGGCTTATCGAGAATGGCGAGCAAATCCCCTTGCACGTCGATTCAAGCGCGTGGGTGAAGATGTGTCGGTGCGAATCGACCGGAACTACCGCGCCCTCGGCTATATCGAGGGCGACACAGTCTACTGGTATTGGATCGGCAGGCACGATGACTACGATCGTCTGCTCGAATGACCATGACCCGGCTACAATAACAGGGGACAAGTGAAGAGTGGTGTACAGGCATCCAGCGTGCGTGTCAGTTCCCCTCCACCAGCCAGCACGCGTGCGGCGCAAACACCACCTGCACCGGCTCGCCCACGCGCGGGGTCTGCAACAGCCGCTCGTTGAACAGGTCCACAGCGATCATCGCCCCCGCCCCGGCCCCCGGTTCGGCCTGGCCGATCTGCACCCGCACCCGCACGATCGACCCCAGGAAGGTCACACTCTCCACCATCGCCGGCAGGTAGTTCAGGGTCGGGTCTTGTTGGGCCGACAGGCTGGCCAACGACAATTCCTCGGGCCGGATGGCCAGACGTACATCGGCCCCGGCCGGCCGCGCCAACGGCGGCACGAGCCGCACCGGCTGGCCCTGGATGGTGCAGCCGCCGGCGGCGGGGTCAGTGATGCGGGCGGGGATGAGGTTGAGCTGGCCGATGAACGAGGCCGTGAAACTGGTGGCGGGATAGTTGTAGATCTGGAACGGTGTGCCGATCTGCTCGACCTGGCCGGCGTTCATGACCACGATCCGGTCCGAGAGCGACAGCGCCTCCTCCTGGTCGTGGGTGACATAGACGGTGGTGATCCCCAGCTGCTGCTGGATGCGCCGGATTTCGCCGCGCAACTCGACCCGGATCTTGGCGTCTAGGGCCGAGAGCGGTTCATCGAGCAAGAGCACTTGCGGACGGATGGCAAGCGCCCGCGCCAGGGCCACCCGCTGCTGCTGCCCGCCCGAAAGCTGGTGGGGATAGCGGTCGCCCAACCCGGCCAGCCGGATGAGGTCGAGCATCTCTGTCGCCGTGCGTTTGATCTCTTCCGCCGGGCGCTTGACCACTTTGAGGCCAAAGCCGATATTGCCGGCCACAGTCATGTTGGGGAAGAGGGCGTAGGATTGGAACACCAGCCCGACGTTGCGCTGGTTGGGCGGCTTGCGCGTCACATCCTGCCCGTCGATGGCGATGCGACCGGAGGTCGGCGTCTCGAAACCGGCGATCATGCGCAGGGTGGTCGTCTTGCCGCAGCCGCTGGGGCCGAGAAACGAGACGAACTCGCCCCGCTCCACCCCCAGGTTGAAGTCCTCGACCGCAGGCCGCGGGGCCGAGGGAAAGGTCTTGACGATATTGGTCAGTTCGAGGAAGGGCATGGGAGGGAGGGTGGCAGGTGGCAGGGGGCAGGTGGCAAGTGGCAGGTGGCAGGTCGCAGGTCGCAGGTGGCAGGTCGCAGGTGGCAGGTGGCAGGTGGCAGGGGCAGGTGGTAACTGATTACTGATTACTGATTACTGATTACTGATTACTGATTACTGCCTCTATTCGTCCATTCGTGCCATTCGTGATCGATCCATTTCGCAATCCGCAATCCGCAATTCACAATCCGCAACCTATCTGGCGCCAGACAAGGCGCCCTGACGCTCGCCGCCGGTGATGATCTGGATGACCATCATCGCCATCCAGGTGAGGGCAAAGGTGAGGATGGCCAGGGCGGCCGGCTCGTAGGCGCGATGGTTGCCGAGCAGGGCCAGGTAGGGGCCAAAGGCCGGGCGACCGAGGAAGGTGGCCAGGGTGAGTTCGCCGACGACGATGGCGAAGGTGAGGAGGGCGCCGCTGAGCAGGGCCACGCGCAGGTTGGGGAAGATGACCCGCGCCAGGATCGTCACCCAGCCGGCGCCCAGACTCTGCGCCGCCTCGGTCAGTGTGCGCACATCCATCGCCCGCAAACCGTTATCGACGGCGCGAAACATATAGGGCAGCGACAGCACCACATAGCCGCCCACCAGCAGGATGTTGGTGGTGGTGGCAGTGTTGGTGAGCGGCGGCAGCACGGGCAGACCGAAAACGGTCAGGGGACGGCCGTAAGTCTTGATCAATCCGAAGACGAGGACGATGGCCGGGATCACAAACGGCAGCAGGGTGATGAATTCCACCACCGGCCGCCAGCTGGGCACCTTCAGATGCACCCAGAAGACCGTCGGCACGACCAGGAGCAGGCTGACGACGATGGTGCTGACGGCCATCATGTTCGAGAACAGAAACGTCTCCACAAACTTGGGGTCGGCAACCGCCGACTGATAGGCCGCCAGGCTGAGGACGCCGCGCTGTTTCTGGAGCGAGAAGACGAAGGTGCCGTAGAGCGGGATCAGGAAATAGAGCATGCCCAGGAGGAAGAACACCCAGGCAGAAAGCGAGGCTCGTTTCATCGCAGCCACCTCTCTGAACGCCTTTGCAACACGGTGTAGAGTGCAATCGAAACGGCCATGACCAGCACCATGCCGAAGGCCATGGCATAGCCCAGGCCGGGGTTGCGCAACACATCCCCGCGGATTTGCGCCCCGATTTGGATCGTCACCAGCTGCAAGCGCCCGCCGGTGAGGGCATAGGCCGTGGCATAGGCGCCGAAGGCATTGCCGAACAGCAGGATCATACCGCCGAGGATCGAAGGCATGAGGATGGGCAGGCCAACCATCCGCCAGAACTGCAAGTGCGTGGCGCCCAGATTCGCCGCCGCCTCGCGCCATTCCCGCTTCAGCCCCTCCAACGAGGGCGTCATGATCAGCACCATGAGCGGGAACTGGAAATACATATAGGTCAGGCTCAGACCCAAGAAACTATAGAGATTGAACCCGGCCCCGTAGATGTTCAGCCCAAAGGCCTCGCGCAGGAGGACGGTGATGAAACCGGTGCGGCCCAGGGTGGAGATGAAGGCAAAGGCCAACGGCACCCCGGCAAAGTTCGACGCCACCCCCGATACGGTGACGATCACCCAACGCAGGGTGCGGGGAATGCCGCCCAGGGTGATGGCGAAGGCAATCAGAAAGCCGAGGATGCCGCCAGCGATGGCCGTCACCAGACTGATCTCGATCGTCAGCCAATAGGATTGGGGGATCGGCGGTTGGGTCAGGTCGAGCAGGTTCTTCAGCGTCAGCTTGCCTTCCAGATCCTGGAAGGCGCCGATCAACAGCGAAAACGAGGGCAGAAGCAGAAAGAGGAGGGCGAAAAGGAAGAACGGCGTCAGACCCAGCCAGGCCCACGAACGGCGGCGGGCTGAGCTGGATGGGGGCGGGAGGGCGCTGGCGGTGGCGGCCATGGGGTGGTCTCCCTGCAAGTGGGATGTATCGAGCGGCGACCGTGGCGGTCGCCGCTCGATACAGGCAAGAAAGGCCCCTTACTCGGCGGCCTTGACGTCAGCACCAACGATGGAATCCCAGCCTTCGGTGATCAACTTCTTGGCCGCGGCCTGCTGATCCAGGCTGGGGAAGGCGGCGCCCGAAACGTCCGGCAGCTTGGCCAGCAGGTCGGCGGGGATGACCCCGCGCGCCCGCATGTCGGCCTCACGGATGGGATGGCAATAGCCCTTCATCCATCCCAACTGCCCTTCGTCCGAGTACAGATACTCCATCCACAGCTTGGCGGCGTTCGGATGCGGCGCATAGGCGCTGATCGCCTGCAAGTACACGCCGCCCAGCCGTCCGCTGGCAGGAATCACCGTCTCTACCGGCGGGTTGCCCTCGAAGCTGTCCGCCCCCGACAGCGCGTTGTAGTCCCAGGTGATCCGCACCGGCGTCTCACCCTTCGCCACCGTGCCGTTGTTGGCGATCACCGGCACCAGGTTCCCCGCCTGGTTCATCTGGGCAAAGTAGTCCAGACCCGCCTGCGCATCGTCCAACGAACCACCGTTCGCCAGCGCCGACGCATACACCGTCAGGATCGCCTGGTTCGAGGTGCGCGGGTCGCCCGACATCCCCACCGCCGCCGCAAACTCCGGCTTCAGCAGGTCGGCCCAGTCCTGCGGCGCTTCGGCAATGATGTCCTTGTTGACCATGAACGACAACACGCCGTAGTAGTCGCCGTACCAGTACCCGTCCGCATCCTTCACCTCGTCCGGGATCGTGTCCCAGGTCGAGACCTTGTACGGCGCAATCAGCCCTTCCGCCTGCGCCTGCGGCCCAAACGAGAAGCCCACGTCGATCACGTCCGGCGCTTGCGGCCCTTTGTTGCCCTTGTTCGCTCGGATCGCTTCCACCTCGTCCCCCGAACCGGCGTCCGGGTTCAGTTCGTTCACCGTCAATCCGTACTTGGCCTTGAAACCTTCGATCACCTCGCCATAGTTGCACCAATCGTGCGGCAGGGCAATCGTCGTCAACTCCCCTTCCGCCTGTGCTGCTTTGATCAACTCGGCCATCGCGTCGGCGGCCGGGGCAGCCGGGGCGGCATCGGCGGCCTGGATGTTGGCGCCGACGACGGAGTCCCAGCCTTTGGTGATCACGTCTTTGGCCGCGGCCTGTTGCTCCAGGCTGGGGAAGGCGGCGCCCGAAACGTCCGGCAGCTTGGCCAGCAGGTCGGCGGGGATGACCCCACGCGCCCGCATGTCGGCCTCGCGGATGGGATGGCAGTAGCCCTTCATCCACCCCAACTGCCCTTCATCCGAGTACAGATACTCCATCCACAGCTTGGCGGCGTTCGGATGCGGCGCATAGGCGCTGATCGCCTGCAAGTACACGCCTCCTAGCCGTCCGCTGGCAGGAATCACCGTCTCTACCGGCGGGTTGCCCTCGAAGCTGTCCGCCCCCGACAGCGCGTTGTAGTCCCAGGTGATCCGCACCGGCGTCTCACCCTTCGCCACCGTGCCGTTGTTGGCGATCACCGGCACCAGGTTCCCCGCCTGGTTCATCTGGGCAAAGTAGTCCAGACCCGCCTGCGCATCGTCCAACGAACCACCGTTCGCCAGCGCCGACGCATACACCGTCAGGATCGCCTGGTTCGAGGTGCGCGGGTCGCCCGACATCCCCACCGCCGCCGCAAACTCCGGCTTCAGCAGGTCGGCCCAGTCCTGCGGCGCTTCGGCGATGATGTCCTTGTTGACCATGAACGACAACACGCCGTAGTAGTCGCCGTACCAGTACCCATCCGCATCCTTCACCTCGTCCGGGATCGTGTCCCAGGTCGAGACCTTGTACGGCGCAATCAGCCCTTCCGCCTGCGCCTGCGGCCCAAACGAGAAGCCCACGTCGATCACGTCCGGCGCCTGCGGCCCTTTGTTGCCCTTGTTCGCCCGGATCGCTTCCACCTCATCCCCCGAACCGGCGTCCGGGTTCAGTTCGTTCACCGCCAAGCCGTACTTGGCCTTGAAACCTTCGATCACCTCGCCATAGTTGCACCAGTCGTGCGGCAGGGCAATCGTCGTCAACTCCCCTTCCGCCTGTGCTGCTTTGATCAACTCGGCCATCGGGTCGTTGGCGGCAGGCTCGGCAGGGGCGGCGGTCGGTTCGGGTGCGGCGGTGGGCTGCGCCGCGGGGGTGGCGGCGCCACCTCCACACGAGACCAGCATGGCCAGGACGACCAGCAGGGCGCTGAGGTGGAGCAGGCGGCGCTTGGTTCGGAATCTCATGGTTCTACCTCCTTGTAGATGCAGTGAGTGTGACAATCGATGAGTTGCGATGTACAGCCTGTTTGCTCTTTCCGGGCCGTCTCTACCCCGAACGACGCCGGGCAAGCGGGCGGAATGATAGCAGAGACGGGGGCGGACGTAAAATGCGCAAGCGGGGGGAGGGGCCGACCCCGCACGGGCGCAGCGCCAGGGCAGTGATCCAGGAAAATCCGGCCGCCGGGCGCAGCCGAGGGGCCTCGCGGCCAGGCCGGCGAGTGGATCAGGGCCGGGGCTGCGCTGCGCCTGGGCGGATGGGCCGGCCAAGAGGAGACAGGCCGGGGCCTGGCCGGCGACGAGCGACGATGAGGCCCAGGGCCAGGCCGAGGCCAAGCGCCAGGGCCAGCAACCACAGTGGGCGGGACGCGGCGGGGGCGGCGTGCAGCCCGGCCAGGTGGATGGCGGTGGGGGTGAAGTTGAGGGTGTGGTCCTCGACTTCGCCGCCGGTGGCGCCGCCGGTAGGGGGCAGATTGGCGCTGGGACCGAGGGGGGCGACAGCCGGGGCGTTGGCCTGGGCGGCGGCCTGGGCGGCGGCCTCGGCCCCGGCCAGCAGGTGGCTGCCGCAAGCGCCGGGGACGACGCGCAAACGCAGGTTGTAGCTGCGCGGGTTGGGGGCGGCGCCATCGAAGACGGTGGGGGCGGCCCAGGCGACCTGGAGCGCGGCAGCATTGGCGGCGGTGAAGGCCGGTGTGCTGGCCTCGCCGCTGTCGGCAAAGCTGTTGTTCTGGTTCCAGTCGATCCAGCCGTAGACGCAGGCGCCGCTCGCGCCCACACCGCGGACATCGACGGTGATGTAGCCGCCGCCGCTGGCCCAGTTGGGGTCGAGGCCGACGAAGCCGACCACCCCGTCGTCGGCCCCATCGCCGCCGGCGCTAGTCTCGCGCGACCAGGCGGCGCCCAGTCTGGGTGCGCCGCTGCCGGTGTGCCAGGCATCGCCATAGGCGGTATTCGTGCTGTGGTCGGGGTAGAGACCGAGGCCGATGAGCACGGGGTCGTGATCGGAGGAGCGGTAGGCATTGGCCTGGTACAAATTGGTGGCCGTGGGCTTGGCGTCGAAGCTCTGTTCGCCTGCGTCCTGGATGGTGTCGTTGTAATCCAGCAGATTGACCTCATCGGCGTTGATGTGCCATTCGGCCAGACCCGTCACCTGCGATGTCAACGTGGCGCTGCTGAGGGCGTGATCCAGGTAGCCAAGCTGACCGTCGAAGACATAGCCGTAGCCGGAGGCCCCACCATAGCTGTTGACAAGGTCGGTGTAGCCAGCGCCAGTGATATTCGTGATCGCCGTATCCTTGCGATGAGAATTGAGGTCGCCAATGATCAGAAAGTCCGAGTCGCCGAGGCTGGAGGCAAGCGACGGCAGCCAGGTGTTCACCAAATAGGTGGCGCCCTTCTGCCGCGTGTCGCTCCAGCAGCTCTGGCCATCAAGCTGATCGAGGTCAGCGCCAGTAGCGTCCCCGCAGCCCTTTGACTTGAAATGATTGACCACCAGCGTGAACTGCTCACCCCAAACGTTTTCCTGGAAAGTCTGCGCCACCGCCGGGCGGCTGCGCTGTGTGCCGGTGCCGTTGGGGTCGGTGAACGCGGCGGCGGTGAGCGTCTGCACCGCGCCCACCGGCGTCACCTTGCCGGGCTTGTAGAGGATGCCCACCGTGATCTGGTCGGTGCCCACGACCCCGGTGTTGATGTAGTCGTAGACGCCGGCGCCGGCAACAGCATTCAGCTTGCTCACCAGGTCGGCGATGGCCGTGCCATTGTTCTCGATCTCCATCAAACCGATTACATCTGCATCCAACCCGGTGATCGCAGCGACGATCTTGTCGGATTGCCGCGTAAACTCCGCCGCCGAATTCGCTCCACGCACATTGATGGTGGTGAAGTAGTTCAAAACGTTGAAACTGGCGACCTTGATGTTGCCGGTGACAGAGGGGGCCGACGGACGCGGGTTGCCGGAGGTGAAGGCGTAGCTGAAGGCCGCAGTGACAGGCCGGATGCGCCAGGCGTCGGTGCCGGTGAGACCGGCAAAGGAGTAATGCAGCACACCGGTGAGATCGGTGATGGTGTCGCCGCCACGGAAGTAGTTCGTGGTGCTGAAGCCGTCGGGCGCGGGATGGAAGACCGGGATGTCGGGATTCTCCATCAGGGCGTGGTTCTGCTGATTGCTGTCGTCATCCAGGATGACGATACGCCGGGCCAAGTCGATTTGGTGGGCGGTGTAGCCAGAGGTCGATGGCGAACTGGTATCGGTGAGCTGGCGGAAGCGGCCGCCCTGGGCCAGCACCACCTGCCCATAGCGGAACAACTCGAAGTATTCGGTCACGCTCAAGGTCGTTGGGAACTTCACCAGCATCCCCTCGAACGGCTCGTAATAGGCGTCGATCTGCGCGGTCGCGCCAGCCAGATCGGTGGCGGTGACGCCGGGCACAGGCAGGGTGAGTGATGCCGGCGTGGGCAGCGTATTGCCGCTGCTGAGCACCACCACCGCGCCCGCTGTCGTGGCGTTCAACTGACTGTTGCTGAAGTACTCGCTCGAAGCGCCCGTTACCTGCACCTTGTCACCCACGGTGACATCGGTGGGGCACGTCTGGCAGTAGACAAAGATGCCCTCGGAGGTGGCGGCATTGCCATCGGCATCTCCATCCTCCTCCTGGATGAAAAAGCCGTCCAGCTTGAAGTCGTCGACCCCGGTCACGCCCTGGAAGTCGCCGATGACGATAGCCTCGACCGTGAATGTGCCGGCGTTGGCGGTGCTGCCGCTGCCCTGAACGTCATGAATCTTGCTGAGGGACACGGTTGTTGGCGTTGCTGTGGGTGTCGGCGTCGCTGTGGGCGTGGGCGTCGGCCCAGACGTCGGCGTCGCTGTGGGTGTGGGCGTCGGCCCAGCGGCGTAATCTGTCATCTCAAAATCATCTACCATCAACCGCTCACCGCTGGTTTTACTAATACGAATGATGATATCGTCAGCGGAATCAGCCCCATTTGAGGCATTGATCGTGCCCGACACCTGTTTCCAGTCACTGGAACCTAGCCATGTGTTGTTGATAGTTTGTACTGTTGTCCATGATAAGCCATTATTCGTGCTGTACTCAACGACATAGATCGGCTCGGGCGAGGAATCCCAACGTCGTACCCATACCGAAAAAGTGCCAACGCCACCTGTGGTCACCGTAGCCCGCCAGAATGGCGTTCCACTATCTCTCAATCTCCACGCATAGCTGCTGCCACTATGGGACCCCGGGAAACCATCTTGAGCCGTTGAAGTTTGTCTAAGTGACTCTTCAGCATAAAAAATAACTTCTAGATGACTGGAATTGCTGTACTGTTTTGTTCCATAGGCGCTCAAGGTGGCTCCAGTCACATTGACCCAATTGCCATCTGTGTCGAAAGGTTCAGTGTACGTAGCCAGTGGCGCTTGCGGCACAGCCGCCACCCGCGGCCCACCATTCACCACCAACACCAACAGCATCAACATCAGCAGAGACAACAGACGTCCACACATTCGCAGCAGGGGGAGGGTCTTCATTGCAAGGCGTCCTTTTGGCGATGCGCATCAGCGCGCTCGCCTGATCGATTGAGGGAGGGGAGGGGAGGGGAGGAAAAGAAGGGGCCGGTGGCGCCAGTTGCGGCTGCGGCTGGATGCGACCAGACTCAGGGCGCGGCAAAACCGGCGAGGCACTCTTTATACACGCCTCCTGCCGCCATCGCCAAACCAACGGCGCGGCCAGACAAGGGCCGGCAGCGCCGCCGGCCCCGCCATATGGCCACACCAAACGCTGGCGCAGTCGCCGGCGGTCAGGCGACATCCTCCTCCCAACCGGTGTCCAGCAACTCGCCGGTCACACAGTAGATCACACGCTCGCAGATATTGGTGGCCCGGTCCGCGGCCCGCTCCAGGTTGTGCGCCGCCATCAACAGCAGATTGGCCTGGCGGATGCGGCTGACATCGGCAAACAGCAGGGTGATCAGCTCGCTGTAGATCTGGTCGTAGAGCGAGTCCACCTCCTCATCCCTGGCGATCACATGCTCGGCCAGGTGCACATCGCGGTGGACGAAGGCCCGCAGCGATTCATGCACCATCGTCTGGGCGATTGCGGCCATGCGCGGGATGTCGATCAGCGGCTTCATCAGCTCCTCCGCCCCGATCTTGACATTGACGCGCCCGATGCCCTTGCCATAATCGCCGATCCGTTCCAGCTCGTTGCAGATAAAAAGAACCGCTGCCAGGGTGCGCAAGTCGCCGGCGGTGGGCTGTTGCAGGGCGATGACGGTCAGGGTGTCGGCCTCGATCCGGTAGCGCAGTTCGTCGATGGCGCGGTCAGCTGCCACCAGCCGTTGCGAGGCGTCCAGGTCGCGCGTTCGCAGCGCCTCGACCGCGGTCAGCAGCGCCTCCTCCACCCTGGCGCCCAGTTTGAGAACCTCATCCTGCAAACGGCGCAGATCCTGATCGAAAGCAGTGCGAAGCATCATTGTCTTTCTCCAACCATGAAGTGCAGCCCCCGCCTCGGCCGGCGCCGTGGGACGCGGGAGCGAATCGATGTCCTTACAAAGCGGTCAGCACCGACGCCAACCAGCCAGCAAGGGCGCCGCCCAACACCAGCCAGGCCGCGTTGAGACGAAAACGGAAGAAAAGAACCCCGCCAACGAGCAGCAACAACCACGCCTGCCAGGTCGTCAGCGTCAGGCGACCCAGATTCCAGGCCACCACCAACATCAGCGCCACCGCACTCACCGTCACCGCATCCAGAAAAGCCGCCATCCAGGGCGAGCGACGCAGCCGGGGGACGAGCGGGTTGAGCGCCCAGACGAAAAAGAACGAGGGCAAGAAGATGGCCACCGTGGCCACGACCGCCCCCTGCCACCCGGCCACGACATAGCCGACGAAGGTGGCCGTGCTCAGCAGCGGGCCGGGGGTGAACTGGCCGACGGCGATGGCGTCGATCAGCTGCTGCTCGCTCAGCCAGCCCAGGTTCTGCACCAGCCCGCCCTGCAAAAAGGCGTACAACACATAGCCGCTGCCATAGAGCACACTGCCGATGAACAAGAAGTAGGCGCCCACCTGCCACAGCGGCACGGCCCCACCCACAGCCAACGGCAAAGCCAGCGCCGGCGCCAACGCAGACCGCTCGCGGGCCGCCTGCCACCGCAGCCAGACCATGCCCAGCAGCCCACCGGCAAACAGCGCCGCCACCTCGTTCAGCCCGGCCAGCGCCGCCGCCGCCACCGCCAGGCCAATCCCCAGCAGCGACCCATTCTTGACCGCCGACCGGCCCAGCTTCCACACCGCCGCCAGGATGATGACGATGACGACCGGCCGCGTCCCCCACAGCAGCCGCTCCACCTGCGGCAGACCGCCAAAACGGACGTAGAACCAGGCGATCAGCCCGGTGATCAGCGCCGCCGGCAGGATGAAACTGGCCCCCGCCACCACCAGGCCCGGCAGCCGGGCGCGGGTGAAGCCCACGTGCATCGTCATCTCGGTCGAGTTGGGGCCGGGGATCAGATTCGTGGCCGCCATCAGGTCGAGGAAATGCGCCCGCTCCAGCCAGCCGCGACGGGTCACCACCTCATCCTCCATCATGGCGATGTGCGCCGCCGGGCCGCCAAAGCCGGTGACGCCCAGCTTGAGGAACACGGCTGCCAGCTCACCCAGCCGCGAGCTCATCCGTCCACCCTCATCGCCCCGTCCTGCCGCGCCGCCAGGTAGCCGACCAGCCGCCGGCGGATGTCGTCGCGCGCCTGCCGGAACACGGCCATCTGCTCGGCCAGGCTCCCGCTCGCCTTGGCCGGGTCGGGGAAGCCGATATGAGCCACCTGGCCCTGGCGCAGCCATAGCGGGCAATTTTCGGCGGCGTCATCGCAGACGGTGATCACCAGATCGAAGTGAGCGTCCAAGAACTCATCGAGCGATTTCGAGCGCGCCTCGGCGATGTCGATACCGATCTCGGCCAGGACGCGCACAGCCAGGGGGTGAACGAAGCCGGCCGGCTCGGTGCCGGCCGAAACCGCATCCCAGCTGTTGGCGAGGTCATGGTTGACCAGGGCCTCGGCCATCTGGCTGCGGCAAGAGTTGCCGGTGCAGAGAATGAGGACGGTGGGCATGGTGGGGGGATTGGAGATTGGGGATTGGGGATTGGAGATTGGTTATTGGAGATTGGTTATTGGAGATTGGTTATTGGAGATTGGTTATTGGAGATTGACACGCACCACGGAACACGAAACACGCACCACGGAACACGCATCACGGAACACGAAACACGCAACACGGAACATAATCGCACACTGTGATCACATAGCCAAAATGCACCTTCTAGACCCTAAAGGTCTTGGAGACCTTTAGGGTCTGGTTTGAATGGGTCTGATTGGCATCACCCAAACCGGCCGGTGATGTAATCCTCGGTCACGCGGCTCTTGGGCAGCGTGAACAACTCTTTGGTCGGCGCGAACTCTTCCAGATAGCCGGTGCGTTCGGGCGTGACGGTGAAGAAGGCGGTGAAGTCCGACACCCGCGATGCCTGCTGCATGTTGTGAGTGACGATGATGATGGTGTAGTTCTGCGTCAATTCACGCATCAGTTCTTCGATGCGCAGGGTGGCGATAGGGTCGAGGGCAGAACATGGCTCGTCCATAAGGATGATGTCGGGTTGGACGGCGATGGCGCGGGCGATGCACAGCCGCTGTTGCTGGCCGCCAGACAGGGAATAGCCGCTCTGCTTGAGCTTATCCTTGACCTCATCCCAAAGCGCCGCCCCGCGCAGCGCCTCCTCGACCAGATCATCCATCTTGCCCTTGAAGCCATTGATCTTGGCGCCCCAGGCCACGTTTTCGTAGATGCTCTTGGGGAAAGGGTTCGGCTTCTGGAAGACCATGCCGATGCGCCGCCGCACCTGCACAGCATCCACATCGGCGTCGTAGATGTTCATGCCGTGGAACAGAACCTCACCCTTGCTGCGGGCGATGGGGATCAGGTCGTTCATGCGGTTGAAGGCCCGCAACACCGTGCTCTTGCCACAGCCCGAAGGCCCGATCAGAGCCGTGATCTTGCGGCGCTCGATCTTGAGCGTGATGTCCTTGACGGCGTGAAAACCACCGTAATAGACGTTGAGAGCGGTCGCCTCGATGGCGTGGCGGCCGTTGCTTGCGACGGCATTTTCCATCAGCCTGAACTCCGTGAATAGCGATTGCGCAGCCAAATGGCGGTGGCATTGAGGGCGAGCAGCAGCGCCAACAACACCAGGATGGCCGCTGCTGCCAGGTTGCGGAACTCCTCCTGAGGCCGGGAAGTCCACTGGTAGATTTGAGCGGGCAAGGTCGTGAATTTGGCGAAGGGGCTGTCGGGATCGACGACGATGAAGGTGGAGACGCCGACCACGATCAACGGCGCCGTCTCGCCAAAAGCGCGCGAGACCGAGAGGATGACGCCGGTGAGGATGCCGGAGATGGAACTGGGCAGAACATGGTGCCACACCGTCTGCCACTTCGTCGCCCCCAGGCCGTAGCTGGCCTCGCGCAGGCTGCGCGGCACCGCCCGGATGGCCTCGCGGGCATTGATGATCACCAGCGGCAGGATGAGCAGCCCCAGCGTCAGCCCGGCCGAGAGGATGGTGCGACCGTTGGCCGTGGAAGGGTCGCCGACGCCGAAGATCAGCCCACTGGTCAGCGGCCCCAGATAGCGCACGAACACGGCCAGGCCCAACATGCCGTAGATGATCGAGGGCACGCCGGCCAGGTTGTTGATGTTGGTCTCGATGATCTGATCGAAACGACTGCCGCGCGTGTACTCCTCCAGATAGATGGCCGCCGCCGCGCCCAACGGCACAGCCAGCAAGAAGGCGATCAGCGTCACCAACAGCGAACCGAGGATGGCCGTGCGGATGCCGGCGTGGGTGGGGTCGGAGGATTGCGGCGAGGTGATGAAATCCCAGCTCACCCAGCTGCGGAACTCGAGCGTGGCGTTGGCAATAGCGGCAGCCTCGGCCTCGATCTCGGCCCGGTGGAAGAGCGACTCGGCCAGGGTCCAGGTCGCGACGATCTTCGGCTCGATCACCTCCGCCTGCACCAGTTCCACCAGCTCGGGCTGGGTGCGTTCGACCAGCGTCTGTGTGGCTGCAAGGGCGCGCAGACGCCCCTTCGACACGTTGGCCTGCAAAATCGCGATCAACTCGGCGGCGGAGAGTTCGGACAACGAGGTCGCGCCAGTGGATGAGGAGGCAAGCAGCGAGGTCGGCTCGATTGCGTTCTGATAGGCCACGTAGCCAAAGGCATCGTTGGCGACATCGATCAGCAAGACGGCCAGGGCCAGGATGCCGGCCAACGTCGACAAAAAGAAAGCGCTGCGCCAGACCGTCCCCCAGCGGCGGCGACGACGCACGAAGGCTGTGTAGTCTGCGCCTGCGGGATAGCGGCCTGCGGGCTGCGAATCGGCGGCCATGCTCAATACTCCTGGCGGAAGCGGCGCACGATCCAGCGGCTGATGATGTTGAGGATCATGGTGATGAGGAAAAGCATCAAGGCGATGGCAAAGATGCTGTCGTAATCGATCGAGTCGTAACTGAGGTCGCCGCCGCTGATGCGGACGATGTGGCCGGTCATGGTCTCGGCGGCCTTGAAAGGATTGAGGAAGCTCAGGCCGCTCAAGGCCTGGCCCCAACTGGCGAAATTACGCGGGCCGGAGCCGGCGGCAATCGCCACCACCATCGTTTCGCCGATCGCTCGCGACATGGCGACGATGAAGGCCGCGGCCAGGCCAGAGATGGCGGCCGGCAGCACCACGCGCACGGCCGTCTCCAGCCGGGTGGCGCCGATGCCAAAGGCAGCCTCGCGCAGGGCGCGCGGCACGGCGCTGAGGGCGTCCTCGCTCATCGAACTGACCAGCGGGATGATGAGGATGCCGATGACGATGCCGGCCGAGGCCACGTTGAAGACCTCCACCCGGTCGGCGCCGAAAATCGTTTGCAGAAGTGGGGTCACGAAGCCCAGGGCAAAGAAGCCATAGACCACGGTGGGGATGCCGGCCAGGACTTCGAGCGTGGGTTTGAGGAAGCTGCGGGCGCGAGCCGAGGCATATTCGCTCAGGTAGATGGCGATCATCAGACCCAAAGGCAATGCCACCAACATGCCGATGAGACTGGTGAGCAAGGTGGCATCGAAGAGGGCGAAGATGCCGAACTGACCGATTTGCGGCTGCCAGGCCGTGCCGGTGAGGAATTCCAGCACCGAGGCTTCGGGCCGGGCGAAGAAGCGGTAGGCATCGACGGCAAGGACGAGCACGATGCCGATGGTGGTGAAGACCGAGACCAGCCCGGCCAGCCACAGCAGCACCTGGATGATCTGCTCGCCCAGGCGACGCCGCCGGCGCAGGTCGATCTCGTCGCCGGTCCTGGCGTTGGCGGCGCCTGCGGCCCGCAGGCTGGTGAATTCACGTTGCATGGTGGCGTGCTCAGAAAAAGGGGGAGACCC
Organism: Caldilineales bacterium; assembly: GCA_019695115.1. GTDB lineage: Bacteria > Chloroflexota > Anaerolineae > J102 > J102 > SSF26. Next base: position 42,028 of record JAIBAP010000040.1, read on the forward strand.
CAAGGGTTTGCGAAACCCTTGGGGTCGGGTCTGTCTCTGTTACTGGCCGGTAGTGGTCAGCCAGGTTTGTCGGGCCTGTTCAAGGGACTCTTGCGAGGCGGGAAAGTATCCCACTTTGGCGATCACATCGTTCACCCGGCTCAGAACGAAGTTGAGAAAGGCCGCCACCTGCGGCTTGCCTTTCATTACGCCCGCGTCCGAGTACATGAACAACGGCCGCGCCAGCGGGTACTCGCCCGCATCCACCGTCTCGGCGCTCGGCGACACGCCATCGATGGGGGCGTCCTTCAACCTGCTGGCGTTCTCCTCGAAGTAGGCATAGCCAAAGTAGCCGATGGCATACTTGTCGCCTTCTACACCCTGCACCAACACATTGTCATCTTCCGACAACTGCAGGTTCGCTGCCCCCAGCAACTGCTGCTCGCCCTTGCCATTGTCAGCTTCCTTGTCCACCACATAGACGGGATCCATCACCACCTCGACGAAGTAATCGAACGTCCCCGAATCCGTCCCTGGGCTGAAGCGTTTGATCGGCGCCGCCGGCCAGGCCGGGTTCACATCCGACCAGTTCGTCGCCTCCGACGAGAACAGTTTCGCCAATTCCGCCTTTGTGATCCCTTCTGGGCCAATCCAGTCATTGGCAGGATTCACCACCACCGCCAGGGCGTCGGTGCCGATCTTGAACTCGACCGGCTGGCGCGGCGGGGTCAGCTGCCCGCAACTCTCGATCTCGCTCTCCTTGATCGCCCGCGAGGCATTGGAGATGTCCGTCTCTCCCGCCTTACAGAAGCGTTCGAACCCGGCCCCGGAACCAATCGAGTCGATCGTGATGTTGCCCGCGTACCCTTCGTCAACGAACAACTCGGCCAGCGCCTCGGCCAAGGGGTACACCGTCGAGCTACCGGCGGCGATGATGTCGCCCTTCACTTCCAGCGGGTTCACCTCCGGCAGCGTCGCGCCGCCAGCCGGCGCAGCGGTGGGTTCAGGGGCCTGGGTCGGCTCAGGGGCCTGGGTGGGTGCGACAGTGGGCGCCGGCGTCGAACCGCCGCCACAGGCTGACAGCACGAGGCTGGCTACAACCAGAAGACCGAAAAGGATCAGTAGACTACGTTTCATTTCTCCTCCAGAGAAGGTGGGACTATGTCCCGGTTGGGGTGCGCCGCTCAAGACGCTGTCGGTAACGGCGCTGTCGGTAAGGGCGTTGTCTGTGAAATTTCTTGCAAGCATGACGATAGCACAGCCGCCGCCCCCTGTCTTCAAGCCGCTGTTAATTTCCCATCAAGTTTCATTAACGACCGCCTCAAGCTTTCTTAACCTGTCCGGTCCGCGCCGGCAGCCCGCGCTTGACGCCGCCCGCAAGCGTGGTATCATGCGCGTGTGGCCCGAATCGCAGGCCAACGACTTTTCCTTCCCCGCCAGGAGACGCAAACGTGACCACACTCACCCTGGAACTTTCGCCGCACTTGTTGGAACGCCTGACCAGGGCGGCCAAACAACGCCAGCAGCCCGTCGAAGACCTGGCCTCGTCGCTGCTGTCAGAGAGTCTGACCGCGACCTCGTATCCTGCTATGGATGAGCGAGAACGCGTGGATCAGGTGTTACGTGAATCGGCGATGCTCGTCTATCTCACCGACAGTCTACGCGCTCGCATCGATCCCACTGTCCATCGCGCGGATGTCATCGCCGCGCTGGACGCTGCTGGCGACGAACCCTTAAGCCAGATTGTCCAGGAGCAACGCGGCCAAAAAGGATGAGTACACTCTATTTTGACACGAGCGCGCTCGTGAAACGTTACAGTTCAGAAATCGGCAGTCAGTGGGTTATTCAACAGTGCTCGCCGGCGATGAACCATAGCCTGATCACGGCTGAGTTTACAATGGCCGAAGTGGCGGCTGCTCTCGCCGCCAAACAACGCGCTCCAAAAGGTATTACTCTCGCTCAACGTGACGCAGCTATGTCGGTCTTTCTATCTGACTGCAACCAACAATATCGTCTGATTGCTGTCGAGCGGCGGATCATCGAAAGGGCGATTGATTTGACGCAAAGGCATCGACTGCGCGGCTACGACGCCATTCATCTGGCTACGGCGATCGAAGCGAATCTTCGCCTGCGGTGGGCCGGCTTGTCCACCCTAATCTGCGTCGCCGCCGACGATGACCTCCTGGCCGCCGCCGGCGCCGAAGGGCTTCTGACCGAGAACCCCAACCATCATCCCTGAATCAAATCAGCCGGATGACGGTCAACACTGGGCCGGGCTGGGCTGGGGCGGCCGGCGGCGGTGAAAAACAGCTCGGTGCCCAGATAGACCTCGCCATCCAGGGCGCCGGCCACGCGGGCGATGTGATCCTGCCGCCTCATCTGCGTCACGATCTCCTCGGCCCCGGCCTGCCGCGCCATTTCCTCGATCTGCGGCAGCATCAGCGCCTGCGCATGCGCCACCGCCGCTTCCACCCCCCGGAAATCGTGCACCCCGTCCTCCAGGTGCAACCGCACCGTCACCTCATCCAGCGGATTGATCAGCAGGCGGCGGCGCAGGATGATCCCGCCTGCCACCGCCCCCACCGCATTCGCCACCTCGGCATGGTCGGGGATGACCAGATCGGTGTGCAAGTCCTCGGCCACCTGCGGCATATAGGCGGCGACCGGCGCGCCGATGGCCACCAGCGGCTGCTGCAAAGCCAACGCCACCGCCAGACCCTGCCCCTGGCCGCCTCGCAGACCCCGCCGCAACAACTCCTTCGCCGCCGGCTCCTTCTCCCAATTCGGCGCCGTCGCCTCATCGGCCAGCACCTTGCTCACCAACTCGGTGGCCACACGCTCGGCCACTGTCGCCACCACCCGCTCGCAAAACGCCTCCACCGCCATCCCGGCGCGCGCGGCCAGGGCCTCGGCGCCCAGCCACGCCGCCTCCAGGTTCCAGCGGTCGAAGCGCCCCAACACATGCAGCGCGTCCGTGGGTGTGAAGCCCGCCCGCCGCACCAGCGCCCGGCCCTCCAGGTCAGCCAGTCGCAGATGGATGAGGCCGTTGCCGGTCTGTTGCACCAGCATGGCCGGCGATTGGGGGCCGCCAGCCAGCCGGTCGAGCACTTCCCGGTCGCTCTCAGATAGGCGGCTGCCAGGCTGGCGGCCGCGCAGCAGGAACTCGGCGGCGTCGCGGCCGCGTTTATCCCAGGGGAGCGCAGCCTGCCGCCGGAGTTCCGGCAGGATGTCGGGATATTGGCTGGCCAGCAGAGATAGCGGCGCCACCCGGCGTGGGCCGATCAACAGCCGATCCATGCCATCGAAACGGACATGGCTATCGCCGCCCAGCCCCACCGTGTGCACATCCACCGCCTCCACCATCGTCCGCCAGCCCGCCACCTGGGCGCCGTCGGGGTTCAACAGCGGCCAACCCTCGCGCAGCGCCGCAATATCGGTCGTGGTGCCGCCCACATCCACCACCCACACGTCCCTGCGTCCGGCCAGATGCCAGGCCCCCACAGCGCTCGCGGCCGGGCCAGAGAGAATCGTCTCGATCGGGCGTTCCATCGCCCACTCGGCCCGCACCAACGAGCCATCGCCTTTGACCACCATCAACGGCGCCTCGATCCGGAACCCGGCCAGCGTGCGCTGCACCGAGCCGATCAGCTCGCGCAGCGGCAGGATGAGATGGGCGTTGAGGCTGGCCGTCGTCGCCCGGCGCACCGAGTTCAGCCGGGTGGTGAGGTCGTGCCCGCAGGTGACGGGCAGCTCGGTCAGTTCCGTCACCAACTGGCGGGCGCGCAGTTCGTGGGCCGGGTTGCGCACGCCGAAATAGCCGGAGATGGCGAAGGCTTCCACCGTCTGGCGGCGGGCGGTGATGGCCGCCACCAGGGCGGCCTCGTCCAACGGCGCCGCCTCGTTCCCCAATTCATCGTGGCCGCCGCTGATGTAAACCACATCCTCGGCGGCCAGGTCGCGACGAAAACCGAATTGGCGGATCAGGTCTTCGTCGTAGCCGATCAGCAGCAGACAGACGGCGCCACGGTGGCCCTCGGCCAGGGTGTTGGTGGCCAGCGTGGTCGAGAGCGCCACCAGGGTGACGTGCGACGGGGTCAGGGCCAGCCCGGCCTCGGCGGCGGCAGTGAAGACCTGGCGGATGGCGCCTTCGATGCCGAGGGCCAGGTCGTGGCGGGTGGTGAGGGCTTTGGCGCCGGCCAGCACCAGGCCGCGCTCGTGGTCCACAAGCACGGCGTCGGTGTAGGTGCCGCCGGTGTCGATGCCGAGGGCAAGGTTCATGAGTGTGCCTTCTCCAGATGTCGTGGGATGGCCGTCATTCTACCGCAGCCACTGCCGCAAGCGCGCATCCAAATCGCTGGGGAAGAGCACCCCAAAGGTTCGTTCAGCGCCGCCAACGCCGACCGTGATGTCCAGCCGCAGGGCGGCCTCGTCTTCTTGCAGGGCCAGGCCACGCACCCGCCGAAGCGAACAATAGCGGGCGATCCAGCCATAGTCGGGCATGTGAGTGCTGTTGGTCTCACGGAAGAGAAGCAGATGGTAGTTGCTCAGCACCAGAGCCACGGCGGGAGCGCGCATCCGCCGCCAGATCCGCCAGCGCTGCTGCCACAACGCCGGTCGGTAGATCACATCATCGATCCGTTCATCAGCCAGGAGCAGGATGTTGTCGATCATGTTGCCAAATTTGTAGGGCAGGTCGGCCAATAGCCGTCGCTTGCGGTCTCCTTGCTCCGGCTTCAGATCGGCCTGCTGGATCATCGACCGGCAAAGCTGTCTGCGCATCCGCTCGAAGTGGGCGACGCCAACGGCATTGAACAACACGCAGAGGCGCTGCACACCGTCGGGGGCAGCCCAGACGCACTCGAACCACGAGAAGATCAGGATTTCTCCCAATTCGACCCACAACAGCGCCGCGGTCGGGATCGACGCCACTGCCGGAGACGAACCTGGCTGCGTTATCGTCGCCACAAGCAGGCGTTCAGAGGTCAGGGCGATCATCACATCGGGTGTTTGCAGGGTGGCGGTGCGGAGACCCAACCAATGCTGCCATGCACTGGGGATGCCGATCAGTTCTTGCCGCGGGGCAACGGTGAGTTGATCGATGGCTTCGTCTGGCTCCAGTTCGCGGCGGAATGCGTCTTGCACCAGGGGATCCAGCTCGGCCAGGGTGCTGACCAGATAAGGGAAACGGTCCAGGCTTGAGGGATTCATGGCGCAGCACGGAAAACCATCTGGGACCGGATGGGAAAGCCAAAGCGCCGTCGCGGCAGGCATCCCCTTACAGGTCTCGAGCCAGCGCCTCCAGGACGCCCCCGCGCCCCACCAGCCCCACTAACCTGCCATCGCCATCCACCACCGGCAGACGCTTGATCTTGTGCGCCAGCAGCAGCTGCAAGGCTTCGAGCAGAGGCGTATCGGGTCGGACGGTGATGGGGTCGCGCGTCATCACCTCGGCGGCAGTGCGCCGGGCCAGAGCGACTTTGGCGCCGCGTTCGCCGGCGATACTCGTAGCCAGCGCCCGCAGCACACCCGCGCGCGCGGAGTCCCCCGCCCGTTTGAGCAGATCGCCGTCGGTGACGATGCCGATGACCCGCTGCTCATCATCCACCACCACCACCCGCCTTTGGGAAGTAGCGATGAGCAAATCAACCACCTTGTTCAGCGGATCGCCGGCGCGCACCCAGGGGACATCGGTCATCATCACATCGCCCACCCGCACGTGTTGGCCGGGCCGCAATCCTCGCCGCGGCAGCTCGCGCGCCAACGGCTGCGCCAACGCCCGCAGCACATCCACCCGGCTGACCACGCCCACCAAGCGATTTTCGCGATCGACCACAGGCAGGCGTTTGATCTCGCGCTCGGTCATCAGCCGCACGGCCTCGGCCACGGGCGCGGCTTCGGCCACGGTGACAACGTTCGGGTTCATCATCTCGCCCACGGTTCGCCCAACCCCGCGCAAGGCCGCGAACTGGCTGCCCAGTTCCGCCTCGGTCAGTGCCTGCTGCAAGCCGACGTTGGGCAAATCCAGCCGGGCCAAGAGGTCGCCGTCGGTGAGGATGCCTACCACCTGCTTGTTGCCATCCACCACCGGCAAAGCACGGTAGACTTTGCTGATCAGCAGATCGACTGCCTCTGCCAGCGGCGTTTCAGGCCGGACGAATTGCACCTCCCGGCTCATGACATCGCGCACCGGCGCGGCCGCCGGCAATTCGCGCAACTGCCGGTGGCCGTAGCTCACCACCTCGACTTCCTGACGGGTGATCAGCCCCTCTGGCGTCATCTCGATCAAACGCGGCAAGACCCGTTCGACGCGGGCGGGATCGTCCACCCACTCGATGCGCAACGGCAGATCGGAGGAGAGATCGACGATGCTGGCCGAACGGATGCGGCTGTGCGCGCCGAACCCGGCCACACCGCGCGTTACCGTCGCCCCGGCGCAGTCCTCCCGCTTCAGCATCTCCAGGATGGCCATGTAAAGCGGTTTCTGGCCCCAGCGGTCGCTCTCGCCGATGAAGATGGTCACTTGTATCGCCGTTCCCAGGATTTCCATGATTCACCTCACAAAGCCCGCGCCAGCACAACGCCGGCAAAGGCGGCAGACAGACCGAGCAGGACATTTCCGAACAAATTCACGCCCCCCAGCAGCCAGCGCCCGTCTTGCACCAGGTTGAGGGTTTCGACGGTGAGCGACGAAAACGTCGTGTAACCGCCCAGCACCCCCACCGCCACGAACAGCCGCAGGTTGGGCGAGGCCAGCACCCGCCCCGTGATCAGGGTGATGAACAGGGCCAGGATGAAGCTGCCGGTGACGTTGGCGACCAGCGTCCCGTAGGGAAAGGCGCTGCCAAAGCGTTCCGCCGCCCACGTCTGCACCAGGAAGCGCAGGTTGGCGCCCAGGAAACCGCCGAGGCCGATGAGCAGGAATCTCAATGCAACGCTTCTCCTTGAATCGAGGTACATAAAACGAAAAAGCCTCTACCAGGCAATCCTACTGCCGGTAGAGGCCATTAGTCTGGCGACGGATTGGAGGAAATTCCTCCCTGGGGAGCCTCATCCCCAACTGGCTTGCATTGTACCACTGCCGGTCGGACCCGCAAAGCCTCGGCGCGGCTCGATTCCGCCCCGTACGGCGCGCCTGAAGTCTGGATCAGCCGGGCCACAATTTCAGTCATCACGCACAATCACGATCTCAGGCTCGATAGTGACTTCGCTCTTGACCGAATTGGCCACCAGGCTGTATTTCTGCGCCGCTTCCAGCGCCCGGCGCACGCGCTTTTCGTCAGCGCCGCGCACCACGATCTCTGGGAACAGACGCAGGTGGGTGAAGGACTCGGTGCGGTCGAGTTCCACGCGCTTCGTCCCCTCGGCCCGGCAGGCATAGCTGACCAGGTCGAGCTTGAAGCGCTGGCAGGCCCAGAGGAACATCATCATGATGCAGGTGTTGGCAGCGGCGACGAAGGCATGTTCGGGGGTCAGCACGCCTTCGTGCCCGTAGGCGTCGGGCGGAGCCGAGAACGCCATCTCCGGCCCGTTGCCCAGCCTGAGATGGCCCCAATGCTCCCCTCGCCATTCCACATCCGTCACATAGCTTGCAGTTTGCGCCATACCGATCCGCTTCCTCACTCTCAGGCCAACACCAGGTCGATGGCCTGGGCCAGGATGGCAGCACCCCGGCCACAGGCGCAGCCGCCGGTCGGGCCAGAAACAGGCGGCGCCTCGACCTGCAATTCGATCACCTCGCCCCGCGCCCGGCTCCAGCGCACCGCCAACAGCTCGTCCACTGTTGCCGCCAGCGCCCCGGCCAAGGCCTCGACCACCTGTCGCCCGCCCTCATCCAGCCGTCGCAGGTCGCCTGGTTGTGGCAGACCGTGCTCGGCCACGAAATCGGAGACGACGAAACTGGCCGCCGGTTTGTGGCTGTACAACTCGGTCGCCCTGGCTGCGCAGCGCTTCTCGCAGCCATCGACGGCAATCGTCGGGTAGAAACGGGCAAAAGCCCGATCGCCCTCGCCGCCAGCCAGGAAAAGCGGCAGACAAAGCGTGGTCGTTTCACCGGGGCGCAAGTCTTCCAGCAGCCGCAACGCCGCCACCCGCGTGACCAATCCCTCCGGCATTTCTTCGCCCGAACAGGCGATGACGCCCACCTTGCGTTGTGGCAGATCAGGCATGGTCTCCTCCTGCTGGCGGCAGCGCATCACAGAGCAGGGCGATCTCCTCGCCCAGGGCTTGCGCCAGGGCCAGGCCGCCCTCGTTCAGTTCGGCGATGCCCTGCGGTTTCAAGTCGCGATGCTGGCGGTAGAAATCCAGGATGGCGTAGGACTTGACCACCTGACCGCCCGCCTGTTGCACGTTCACGGTGGCGCAGGCCAGCTTGCAGCCATCCAATGTGATCGCGCCGGCCTGGCGCACGGTCGCGCACGCCTCTTCATCGCCCAACACCAGCAGCGATAGTGGCACGATCTGTGTGCTATCGGGGCGCAACTCCGCCGCCACATAGGCGGCCTCGCGGGTCACAGTGCCATAGGTTTTGCCGATGCCGCTGCACGGGATCAGCACCAGACGTGGGTCGCTCATGCCGCTGCCTCCGCTTGCGCCGTCATCACCCGCAGATAGGCCGGGGCGTCGAGGAGGCCGGGGATGGGCCAGACGTCCGGCTTTAGCTCGACCAGCCAGCCATCGCCATAGGGATCCTGATTGATTCGTTCGGGCGCCTCGGCCAGGCCCTCGTTCACGGCGGTGATCAGCCCGGCGCAGGGCGAGACCAGGCCGACATCGACCTTGACTGTCTCGATCGTTGCCAGCTCCTCCCCGGCCTCGACCCGACGACCGGCAGGCGGCAGCTCGAGGAAGGCAATATCGCCGCTGGATTGCTGCCTGAAGTCGGTCAAGCCGATGCGGACAGCGCCGGCGTCGCCCACCGGCGCCAGCCACAGACCGGCGTCGGTGTACCAGCAATCGGCCTTGACCCGAAAGATGAACTTAGCGATGGTTGCCTGCAGAAAAGCGGTCATCGTGCTCCTTTCTCAAACGGTGGGCTGGCATTTCGGACAGTTGCAGCCGGGGATGCTGCCGCGCGCCACCAGGGCGAGGTCGCCCGCCGCCCGCGCCGGCCCGAAGGCGGCGTCGAGTTGGCGGACGATGCGTTCGTCCGCCACCCGGTAGAAGACGTTGTTGCCCTCTTTGTCGTCGCTGATCAGCCCGGCGTTGCGTAACACGGCCAGTTGTTGTGAGACATAGGGCTGTGGCTTGCCCAACACCGCCGACAGATGGCAGACGCATTCGCTCTCCCGGCGCAGCAGGTCGAGGATTTGCAGGCGCATGGGATGGGCCATCAGTTTGAGGAGGTGGGCTTGTTCGCGATACGGGTTCATAGGGAAACGTCTATATAGACATTCTTGCATATTCTAGCAACAAGCTTTGGCGCCGGATATGACGCGCGTCATATTCAGGCGATTCGATGCCCCCTTTTGATCACCAAGAAGAGCGCGCCACAGCCCAGAAATCCGGCTTTGCCCTCGGGTCAGTCCGCCGATCTCGCGCCGATGAAACCCGTGAAATCTTCACTCGTAATCGTCGCCAACTCCGCGCCCGGATAGGCAGCAAGGAACTCTTCGCGCACCACCGCCCGCATTTTGCCCTGCCACTTGAACTCGTAGCCAAAGAGCCGGCCTTCCCGCTCCTCGACCAAATCCAATTCCTTCTGGTCGTAGGTGCGCCAGAAATAGGTGTTGGCCTGGCGACCGGCGTATTCGTTGGCTTTGCGACGCTCGACCATGAGATAGTTTTCCCATAGTTGGCCGATGTCGTTGCGCAGCCCCAGGCGGTTGAAGTTCTGGATCAGACTGTTGCGCACGCCGTTGTCATAGAAATAGTAGCGTGAGTTCTTGCTGATCTCTTTGCGCAGGTTGCGCGAGAGGCCGCCCACCTTGAAGATGACGAAGACTTTCTCCAGCAGGTCGAGGTAGCGTTCGACGGTCTGGCGGTTGAGGGAAAGATTGGTTGCCAGTTCCGACGCCGAGACCTCCTGGCCGATTTGGAACGCCAGCAGGCGGAGCAGATCGACGATCTTTTCCGAGCGACGCACGCCCTCCAGTTCCAGGATGTCACGGTAGAGATAGGAGCCGACCAGTTCGCCCAGCAACCGCTCGCGCAAGGGCGGGTCGCTGGTGACGATGGCCGGGTAGCTGCCCCAGATCAGCCATCGCTCCAGTTCGGTGCGGGCCGCGAACGCACCGACGGTGGCGGCAAGTTCGGCATAGCTGATGGGATAGAGCGAGAAAGTCAGCTTACGGCCGGTCAGCGGCTCGCTCAGCTTGTTGGCCAGGTCGAACGAGGCCGAGCCGGTGGCGATGATCGTCGCCTGCGGGAAGTTATCCACCATGATTTTGAGATTGAGGCCGATCTCGGGCACCCGCTGCGCTTCGTCGATGACCAGCAGCCGGTTGTTCCCCAACAACTCGCCCAGGGTGCGGCGATTCTGGCTGGCCAACGCCTCGCGATAGATCAGTTCGTCGGCGCTGATGTAGCCGTGCGGGAGATCGCTGGCTGCCAGCAAGTCTTGCACGAGCGTTGTCTTGCCGACCTGGCGGGGGCCGTACACGATTAGAACCTTGCCGGGTTGGATGGCCTGTTGGAGTTGGGTGAGCAGAAACCGCTGTATTTTCATGAATTCATGATACTATACCAGCGGAATTTGTGCTAGTTTTGCAGCTATCCAGCTTTGACCTCCACCCCCGCCTCGGTTATCCTTAGCACCCTGCCCCGGCGCCGCCGTTTGCGCCCGCCCCGCTCGCTCCCACTCTCGCCATGCTCGTCTGCACCGTCCTCCCTACCTTCAACGAACGCGCCAACATCGGCCCGCTGATCACCCGGCTGCTGGACGCCAGCCCGGCCGATTACATGGTGCTGGTGGTGGACGACGACTCGCCCGATCGCACCTGGGAGGCGGCGCAGCAGATGGCCGGGGAGCACAACGGCGTTGGGTACAACGGGGCCGGGGCGACGCGGGTGGCCGTTATCCGCCGCCTGGGAGAATCCGGCCTGACCTCGGCCATCCAGCGTGGGATCGACGAGGCCATCCAGACCTACGGCGCCGGCATCGTCACCTGGATGGACTGCGACCTCTCGATGCCGCCGGAGGATGTGCCGCGGCTGGTCGCGGCCATCCGCCAGGACGGGGCCGACATCGCCGTGGGGTCGCGCTGGGCGCCGGGCGGGGCCGACGTGGCGCACGGGGTCATGGCCCGCACCCTGAGCTGGATCATCAACCGCTTCGCCATCCTGCTGCTGGGCGGCCAGGTGCGCGACTACACCAGCGGCTTCATCGCTGCTCGCGCCGAGGCGCTGACCCGCTTGCGGCTACGCGGCAATTACGGCGAGTACTGCATCGACCTGCTGGGCCGGGCCGGCCACGAAGGCTACCGCCTGCAAGAAGTCGCCTATGTCTGCGTGCCCCGCACCGAGGGCGACAGCAAGACCGGCGCCAACCTCTGGGATTATCTGCGCAAGGGCTACCCCTATTTCGGCGCCATCATCCGCCTGGCCTGGGAGCGGCGCGCGCTCGCCTCGCCGGCGCAGGTACGCGCCTGAAATTGAACACAAAGGCACAAAGAACACAAAGAAAACACGAAGGCGCGAAGAACGACTAAAGTCGTTACTACAGATTCACGCCTTCACGTTTCACGTTTCGACAGATTAACGACTAAAGTCGTTACTACGGACTCACGTCTTCACGTTTCACGTTTTCGCAAAGAACGACTAAAGTCGTTACTACGGACTCACGTCTTCACGTTTCACGTTTTCGCAAAGAACGACTAAAGTCGTTACTACGGACTCATGTCTTCACGTTTCACGTTTCACGCCAAATAGCGACAAATCTCCAATCTCCAATCTCCAATCTCCAACCTCCAACCCCCATGCTCCAACCCGCCAAACTCAGCCTGGAAGAAATGGGCGACCTGGCCCAGATCATCCCCATCGCCGACCCCGAAGTCAAGCTGCGCTACCGCGCCATCCCGGCCTTCGACCAGCCCACCCGCCGCCACATCATCCCCGTCTGCGAGCCGACGCTGGGCGGCAATGAGCTGAAGTACGTCCAGCGCGCCATCGAGACCAACTGGATCTCGTCGGCGGGCAGCTTCATCCCCGAATTCGAGCACCGTTTCGCCGAGTTCTGCGGCGCCAAATACGGGGTTTCCTGCAACAACGGCACCGTCGCCCTGCATCTGGCCCTGGCCACCCTCGGCCTGGAGCCGGACGACGAAGTCATCCTGCCGGCCTTCACCATGATCGCCACCATCAACGCCGTCACCTACTGCGGGGCCAGGCCGGTGCTGGTAGACAGCGAGCCAACTTATTGGCAAATGGATGTGGCGCAGGTGGCGACCAAGATCACCCCGCGCACCAAGGCCATCATCCCCGTCCACACCTACGGCCACCCGGTCGATATGGACCCGCTGCTCGAGCTGGCCGACCGGCACGGCCTCTCCGTGCTCGAAGATGCCGCCGAATCGCACGGGGCCGAGTACAAGGGCCGGCGCACGGGCGGGCTGGGACGGGCGGGTGTGTTCAGCTTCTACGGCAACAAGATCATCACCACCGGCGAGGGTGGGATGATCACCACCAACGACGAGCATCTGGCCCGGCTGGCCTGGAACCTGCGCGACCACGCCTTCAGCCACGAGCGCCATTTCTGGCACAAATTCGTCGGTTTCAACTACCGCATGACCAACCTGCAGGCGGCGGTGGGGCTGGCGCAGACCGAGCAGTTGGATGGCTTCGTGGCCGCCCGCCGCCGCAACGCCGCCCTCTACAGCCAGCGCCTGGCCGCCATCCCCGGCATCACCACCCCGCCCGAAGCCAGCTGGGCCAAGAATGTGTTCTGGATGTACGGCATCCTGGTGGACGAGGCCGCCTACGGCATGAACCGCGACCAGTTGCGACAGGTGTTGGCCGAAAACGGCGTCGAAACCCGCACCTTCTTCATCCCCATGCACTGCCAGCCGGTCTACTGGCAGCAGTTCAAGGGCCAGCGCTTCCCCGTGGCCGAGAAGTTATGTCAACAGGGCTTCTACCTGCCCTCGGCCTCCTCGCTCACCCTGGCCGAGATCGAGTACGTGACCGACGTGATCCGGGAGGCGGGCAAGTCCTAAGCTCGCGTCCTCTGGCGCTGGTTGTGTGGGGAATCGGATCGATACTCAGGCGGCAAGCTTCGTTGCTGGTTTGGCCGGGATCAATTTGATCAGGGAGCGTAGCGCCTGATTGACACTTTCGGAAGTTGGGAAATACTCCCGCACGTCAGGTTCCAACATCACCGCGCCATCTTCCAGGGTAAAGTACTGAACTTCAACCGTGCCGTCTTCTTGATAGATCCTGACCGTATGCCCTTGACGATAGGCTTGCGAGTACTTCCCGCGCATTCCCTGCCTGCCGGTGAAATCATACTCCGGCAGCATTTCGCCTTGGTCTGGCGAGCTTGACTTATTCATTGCCTTCTTCATAGATGCGGCGTTCCAATGGGGTTGCCTTTCGGCAACTGATGATACGAATAACCACGGTGTCTTCGGCTTCTCGTTTCTCAGAATGGATCAACAAAAGCACCCTGTCATGATCTGAGAGACCGATACTAAGGGCCCGTCATAAAATAATCTACTCGATTTGGTAGACCAACGCAGGTGTGGCATACTGGCGATCATGGATACAACTGCAATCAAAGAACGTTTTATGCACCTGAAACCGTTTCTGAACGAACG
>JAIBAP010000041.1 GCA_019695115.1 Caldilineales bacterium
GATGTTTCCCTTCAGCCATAAGGGCTGATTGGGATAGTTCTCCATTGCCCACAGCCAGGTTTAAGACCGCTTTTCATTTCAATTGTTAACGTTCACACTTCTCTTTTTTCTCACTGCCAAAGTCGAGCAGTAAATGCTCGATCTGCGCCGGCCGGAAGTCTTCCAGGCTGAGCGAAGTAGCTTTGATGTTGAAGACGCTGTTTCCGCTGGGGAAGGCCTGTCCGCTGCCCAGATGAATGCCATAATCGCGTATGTCATGCACACCGCAAAGGATGATTGATTGTGGAAAGTGCGTCGGCCGCTGCGGATAATTCGAGCGCAACTGGCGGAGGAGAGAAAAAAGCGTATCACGCGCTAGCGTATGCAGATCATCGAGTAGCAGCACAATGGGTTGGCGAACTGCCCTGGACCAAAGCGTCAAAAACTCGCCGAGCATCGAGATCCCAGGCGATGTCGCAAGCACTTGGGAAGCAATCGTCAGGGCGTCAACATCGCCAATCTGCGCCTGTGCTGCGATAGAAATCTGCTCGGCGAGATTCTTCAAATCGTCCCCGAAGTCGCTGCCAGCTGAATTCGTCAGGTGACTGCTGGTGTAGACCGCGTGATAGCGCCCCTCCTGGTTCAGATACGCGGCAAGCGCCAGCAGATAGGTTGTCTTTCCTGATCGCGGCGGGGCATGGATCGCAAAGTACTTCTGCTGGCCAATCAGCATTCGCACATCCGCCATATCCAGTCGCGCCAACGGCGGCAGACAGTAGTGGCGGGCGCAATCCACCGGCCCCTCGGTGTTGAAGAAGCGCATGGTTGCCTCCTGGTGCAAACGATGGTTCAGTCCGCCCCGATTATATCACAGCCAGATCATGCGGGCGGGCCATCGCACAATCTTCACAATTCCTGAACCCTCTCCCTGGCTGCTTTGCTTATACTCCTTTTTCAGGTGCGACGCACTTCTCGAAGTGCGTCGCACCTGAACATACCCAAACACCACTCCACACAACCATGAACCGCAAAAATCTCTCCCTTCTGATCCTGATCCTGACTTCGACGGCGCTGCTGGCAGCCTGTGGCGGCGCTACGACCTCGTCCAACACCGCCGCGCCGGCAACCGCCGCACCGGCTGCAACTGCTGCACCGACTGCGACCGCCAGCGAAACCAACACATCGGGGCAAGTCACTGCCAACGAAAGCAGCACCCCGGCCAAACTCAACCTCAACCAGGTGACGGCCTCGGAACTGTTGGCGGCCATCCCCGGCTTCAGCAACCGCATGGTGCGCGAATTCCAGGAGTACCGGCCCTACACCAGCATCCAGCAATATCGCCGCGAGATCGGCAAGTACGTGAGCGACGCCCAGGTGAGCGAATGGGAGCAGTATGTCTATGTGCCGGTGGCCGTCGATGAGGCCGATGCCGAGACGCTGAAGCAACTGCCCGGCGTCGATGACACGATCGCCCAGGCGCTCATCGCTGGCCGGCCCTATGGCTCGAACGAAGCCTTCCTGACGGCGCTGGCGAGCCAGGTAGGCGCAGAACAGGCCGCCGCCGCTGCCGCCTATCTGGCTGCAAACTGAAGCACCGCCGTCCCCGCCGCCCTGGCCTGTTGGAGCAGACCGCTCCAGCAGGCCATTCTTTTGAGGCTACGCCGATGAGTTCGGATCGCACACTCCAACGCTTGCGCACCTTCCTCCTCGCTCTCTCCGGTTTGATCTGTCTGACGACGCCGATCGAATTGGCGGCAAGCGAGCATTATCAAGAGCCGGTGCAGGTCATCCCCTTCCTACTCTGCATCTTCGGTTTCACCGCTGTCCTCTTCGCCCTGCTGCGCCCGCAAAGGCGGTCTTTGCTGTGGCTGCGCGGGGTCATGGCGGCGCTGGTGGCGGGCAGCCTGGTCGGCGTCGTCCTGCACATCAGCGGCAATCTGGACTTTGCCAAAGAGGTGGACGCCGGCGCGACCACGGCCCAGATCTGGCTGGCGACGTTTCAGGGGGCCGCCCCCATGCTGGCGCCGGGCATCCTGGCCCTGGCGGGCATCCTGGCCGGGGCCGCCACCTATCATCATCCCGTCCTTCTGGCCGCCAGACAAGAGCCGGGGAGCTGAACTCGGCCGGGGGTCGAATTCTTAACAATTTCTCAACCAAGCCCGAGCCTGCGAGCCCTACACTAAGAAGCATGATCAACACAGCCCCGCCCGTGATCGAAGTCACCGATGTCACCAAAACCTACCTCATGGGCGAGGTGCAGGTTCAGGCTTTGCGCGGCGTCTCGCTCACCGTCCAGCCGGGCGAGATGATGGCGATCATGGGGCCTTCGGGTTCCGGCAAATCGACGTTGATGAACATCCTGGGCGCGTTGGACACGCCCACCGACGGAACCTACCGGCTGGATGGCCAGGATGTGGGCAAACTGAACGGCGACCGCCTGGCCGACATTCGCAATCGCAAGATCGGCTTCGTCTTTCAGAGCTTCAACCTCTTGCCGCGCACTACCGCCCTGGCCAATGTTGAGTTGCCGCTGATCTACTCTGGCCTGAGCGACGGGCGCCAGCGTTGCCTGGAGGCGCTGGAGTTGGTGGGCCTGGGCGACCGGCTCCAGCACAAGCCCAACGAGCTATCGGGCGGCCAGCAACAGCGGGTGGCCATCGCCCGGGCGTTGGTGAATCACCCCCACATCATCTTGGCCGACGAACCCACCGGCAACCTCGACTCGAGATCCGGGGCCGAAGTGATGCGCATCTTCCAGGAATTGAACGAAAAGCAGGGCATCACCATCATCTTCGTCACCCACGAGCCTGAAATCGCCGAACACACCCGCCGCATCATCCGCATCCAGGATGGTCTCATCGTCGCCGATAGCCCGGTGCGCCACCCGCGCCGGGCTGGCGAACGCGCCTACAGCCGCAGCAACGGCGATCTGACATCGCCAGACCGCTCCGGCCCCGCTGCCAGCACGCAGGAGTCCTAAGCCCATGAACAGAACTCTCACGATCGTTCTTCTCGTCGCTCTGGTAGTCCTGGTCGCCGCCGGCAGTTTCTATGGCGGCATGGTCTATGGCAAACGGCAGGCGGCATCGACTTTTACCGCCGGCTTTCCGCCAGGCGGTGGGGCGCTGCCCATTGCCGGGCAAAATGGAGACTTTCAGGCTCTACGGGGCCAGGGGCAGGGCAATCGCTTCCAGGGCGGGGCCGTGCCGGCGGGGATGACTTTCGGCCAGATCGAGGGCATCGAAGGCAACCTGCTGACGATCACGGATCGCGACGGCAACTCGGTGAAGGTGCAGGTAGCCGACACGACCCTGATCGAGAAGAATGCCTCCGTTTCCGTGTCTGATCTCGCTGTCGGCGATGCCGTCATCATTTCCGGCAACCCCAACGACGACGGCAGCATTGCCGCTCGCTCGGTGCAGGTGGCGCCGGCCGGGCGCTTTTTGGGCGGCCCCGCGCCCGACGATGCCCAAGGCCAACAGGGTCAATGAGATCGGAGCAAGCTGATGAAGACGATCACGCGCGTCCTCGCGGTTATCCTGGTTCTGGCGGTCGTGGCGGTGGTGGGTTACCGGCTGTGGCAGCAGCGATCTGGCTCGACCACCACCGCCCAAACCGAGACCTTCACCCAGGTTGTGCCGGTGCAGGAAGGCGATCTCCAGGCATCGATCGACGTCGTCGGTGAGTTGTACGCGCCACAGAACCAGGAGATGCGCTTCGAGCGGCTGGCCGGGGCCGCCTATCTGACCGCGGTGGAAACGGAGGCCGGGCACGTCGTCCGGGCCGGGCAGCCATTGGCGACCATCGACGCCACCTCCTATCAACAGGCGCTGGATCAGGCGCGTAGCGAATTGCAGGAGGCGGAGCAAAAACTGAGCGACCTGCAAACGCCGGCCACCGATCTGGAGAAGGCGCAGGCCGACCTCAAGATCGCCCAGGCTGAGGTCGCCCTGCAACAAGCCCGGCAGAACCTTGACGACTTGCGCAACCCCGACCTGGCCGATCTGCGCGCTACGGTCGGCGATGCCCAACTCAAGCTGGCCCAGGCGCAGGAGAGCCTGACTGCCGCCCAACCCGACCAGAGCGCCCAAGACCGGCTGGCCACCCTACAAGACAAAGAGGCGGAACAATACGCCGTCTACAAGCGCCTGGCCGCCGAAACCTATTCGGATACTTTCTATCAGGATCGCCTGCGGCTGGCCCACAATGCCTTTTTGACGGCGCAGGATAGCCGCATCACCTCCGAGTTGCAGCAGCAAGTCAGCCTCCTGCGCGCCCAAATGCAGGTTCGCCAGGCCGAGGCGACGCTGGCGTCGGCCCAGGAAGCGTTGGCCGACGCCCTGGCCGGCGCCAGCGCCCTTGATCTGGCGCTGGCCGAACACGCCGTCGCCCAGGCGCAGGCCGATCTGACCGCTGCCCAGGAGGCGCGGGCGGAGTTGGAGACAGGGGCCGACGCGGTCAAACTGGCCGCCGCCCAGGCCGACCTGGACAAGAAACGCCTCGCCGTCAGCGAGGCCGAGGCCGACCTGACCGCCGCCACCCTCCTCGCCCCCTTCGACGGCACCGTGCTCGAAGTCAACGCCGAAGCCGGCGACCGCATCATCGCCGCCTCCACCATCCTCACCCTCGCCAACCTCGACCAACTCCAGGTGGTCGCCTCGGTCGATGAGACTACCATCCGCCAGGTGCAGCAAGGCCAGCAGGCCATCGTCAGCTTCGACGCCTTCCCCGGCCGCTCGTTTCACGGCCAGGTGCTCTCGGTGCCGTTGCAGGGCAGTCTGCAAGGGGGCGTCATGGTCTACGAGGTTCCGCTCTCGCTCGACGATGCCGGCGACCTGCCGCTGCTGGTGGGGATGACGGCCAATGTCAGCATCGAGACGGGGCGGGTGGAGAACGCCCTGCTGGTTCCCACCCTGGCGTTGCAGACGGTGAACGGGATGTATCAGGTGCTGGTCGCCAATCCTGCCGACCCGGACGGTCAGCCAGTGGCGACGCCGGTGGAGGTGGGTCTCAGCAACGGCACGTACACCCAGATCGTCAAGGGCCTCGTCGCTGGCGATCAGATCGTTTATCAACTCGCCAACAGCCAGTCGAATCAGCCTGGCTTCGGCGCCATCCGGGCTTTCGAGGGCGGTGGCCCGCCGCCCGGTGGCGCTCGACCGCCTGACTGAGACGCGGGAAACACTGCGATGAAATCACATTCCGTTCGCTATCTCATGGCCGGCGTCGTGGTTCTTGCCGTCGCTGCCGGAGCTTTCTGGCTCTATCGCACACGGACGACCGCCGCCACCGCTGCCGCCGCCACCAGCACCACTTTCACCCAAACGGTGGCTGTGCAGCAGGGCAACCTCGACGCCAGCCTCGACGTGGTAGGACAGCTCGAGGCCGTGCAACAGCAGGATCTGTCTTTCGACCGTCTGAAGAGCGCGGCCACGCTGCTGAGCCTGGCGGTGCAGGCCGGGAACACCGTGCGCGCCGGGCAGGCGTTGGCTGCCATCGATGCCTCATCCTATGAACAGGCGCTGGATCAGGCAAAAAGCGCCTTGCAGGAGGCTGAAGACACACTGACCGACCTGCAAGCTGCGGCGACAGCCTCGGAAATTGCTCAGGCTGATCTGGCAGTCGCCCGGGCCGGGCTGGATGTGCAAGAGGCCGAGTCCAATCTGGCGGAATTGGAGGCAGGCAAAGACCTGACCGACCTGCAACAGGCCGTGCAAACCGCGCAGGACAACCTGGATGTGGCGAAATTGCAGCAAGCTCTGGCCGAACACGACAGCCTGGCCGCCAGCGAACGCGATCTGCAATACGCGGTCGATTATCATCAGCGCCTGATTGCCGAATTGCAGGCGCTGGCAGCAGCAGGCAAGGCCAACGCTGAGCAGACGGCCAAGATCGATAGCGAGCAAGAGACGCTGGTCGAAGCCCAGGCGCAACTGGCGCAGGTGCGCGCCGAACGACAGCTGGCCCTGCAAGCTGCCGCGGCGCAAGTGAAGACCGCCGAGGCCGGGTTGACCGAGGCGCAACAGGCATTGGCCGAAGGCCGGGCAGGCGCCACCGATCTCGATCTGGCCAAGGCCAGGCTGGCCGTGCAGCAGGCAAAGGTCTCGTTACAGTCGGCTCAGGAGGCGCGGGCGGAGTTGGAGACAGGGGCCGACGCGGTCAAGCTGGCCGCCGCCCAGGCCGACCTGGACAAGAAACGCCTCGCCGTCAGCGAGGCCGAGGCCGACCTGACCGCCGCCACCCTCCTCGCCCCCTTCGACGGCACCGTGCTCGAAGTCAACGCCGAAGCCGGCGACCGCATCATCGCCGCCTCCACCATCCTCACCCTCGCCAACCTCGACCAACTCCAGGTGGTCGCCTCGGTCGATGAGACTACCATCCGCCAGGTGCAGCAAGGCCAGCAGGCCATCGTCAGCTTCGACGCCTTCCCCGGCCGCTCGTTTCACGGCCAGGTGCTCTCGGTGCCGTTGCAGGGCAGTCTGCAAGGGGGCGTCATGGTCTACGAGGTTCCGCTCTCGCTCGACGATGCCGGCGACCTGCCGCTGCTGGTGGGGATGACGGCCAATGTCAGCATCGAGACGGGGCGGGTGGAGAACGCCCTGCTGGTTCCCACCCTGGCGTTGCAGACGGTGAACGGGATGTATCAGGTGCTGGTCGCCAATCCTGCCGACCCGGACGGCCAGCCGGTGGCGACGCCGGTGGAGGTGGGCCTCAGCAACGGCACGTACACCCAGATCGTCAAGGGCCTCGTCGCTGGCGATCAGATCGTTTATCAACTCGCCAACAGCCAGTCCGGTTCCTTCTTCCGCAACTTCGGTGGCGCCGGCGCGGTCAGGTTCCTGGCCGGGCCGCGCTAGAGCCGCAGGAGGCAACGAAAAGCGATGCGCAAATTGCTCATGGTCTTGCGGGTGGCGCTGCGTGCGGTTGCCGCTCACAAAATGCGGTCGTTTCTGACCATGTTGGGCGTGGTCATCGGCGTCGCCGCCGTGATTGCCCTTGTGGCCGTCGGCAAAGGGGCGCAGGCCCAGGTGGTCAGCCAGTTCGAATCCCTCGGCTCGAACCTGCTGGTGGTCACGACTGGCGCCAACTTTGGCTTTGGCCCCGGCGGTCTGCGCGAGACGACGAAGAGCCTGACGAATGCAGAAGTGGACGCTATCCACGCCCTGGCGACGGCCGTCAAGCTGATGGCCCCCCAATACAATGCCAATGCCACGGCCACGCACGGCGGCAAGACGACCAACCTGAATGTGAACGGCGTCACCGCCGACTATGCCGAGGTGCGCAACTACCGGGTAGCCAACGGCCGCTTCATCAGCCAGCAGGACGATGCCACGCTGGCGTCGGTGGTCATCCTGGGACAGACGGTGGTCGAAGACCTCTTCGGCAGCACGTTGGTCAATCCCGTGGGGCAGACGGTGCGAATCAACCGCCAGAATTATGAGGTCATCGGCGTCCTGGAGAGCAAGGGACAGAGCGGCTTCAACAATCAGGACAATGTCATCCTGATGCCATTGCGCACGGCGCAACTGAAATTGGGCGGGGCCGGCAACCAGGACATCAGCCAGATCAATTTGCAGGTGCGTTCGGCTGAAGAGATGGACCTGGCGCAGGCGCAGGTGACGGCCATCGTGCGCACCCTACACGGGCTGAGCGGCAGCCAAGAGGACGATTTCACGGTGCAAAACCAGGCCGACATCCTCAGTACAGTCGCAGAGACGACCGGCACCTTCACCACGCTGCTCGGCAGCATTGCCGCCATCTCGCTGCTGGTGGGTGGGATCGGGATCATGAATATCATGTTGGTGAGCGTCACCGAACGCACGCGCGAGATCGGTCTGCGCAAGGCCGTGGGCGCCAAACAGCGCGACATCCTCATCCAATTCCTGACTGAGGCCGTGCTGCTGAGCGTGGTCGGCGGGGCGCTGGGCGTGGCCCTGGGCATCGGCGGCGCCCAGGTGATCACCCCCCTGCTGGGCAGCAGCCAGGCGCTGGTGACCGCCGACAGTGTGATGCTGGCGCTGGTGGTGTCGCTGGGCATCGGCATCTTCTTCGGCCTCTACCCTGCCAACCGCGCCGCCGGCTTGAACCCAATCGACGCGCTGCGCTACGAATGAAGTCAGGTGAAATCCGGTGCGACGCACTTCTCGAAGTGCGTCGCACCTGCGCGCGCCCCCCCCAAGTTGGCGGCTATTTGACGGGCTTCCAGGGCAGAGCCTACAATTCGCGCCCTGATCCCCTTCTGTCATTTGCCCTTGCCTACTTGTCTACTTGTCTACTTGCCTACCTGTCTACCTCCATGCACTCCCCCGCCGTCGAAGACTACCTGAAAACCATATTCGAGATCGAACGCGAGCAGGGCAAGGTCGCGACCACGGTCTTGTCCGAGCGGTTGGGCGTGGCCCCGGCCTCTGTCACCGGCATGGTCAAGAAGCTGGCCGAGATGAACCTGGTCGAGCATGAACGCTACCAGGGCGTGACCCTCACCCCGGCCGGTCGCAAGATCGCCCTCGAGGTCATCCGCCATCACCGGCTGGTCGAACTGTATCTGGCCGAGGCCCTGGGGGTGCCGTGGGACAGGGTGCACGACGAGGCCGAAAAGTGGGAGCACATCCTCTCCGAAGACCTGGAAGACCGCATCGACGCTCTGTTGGGCCACCCCACCACCGACCCGCACGGCGCCCCCATCCCCACCCGCGACGGCCAGATGGCCCGCACCTCTCCCGACCGGCTGCTGGATCTGCTCCCCGGCCAGGCGGCCATCATCGACGAAGTCAGCGACCACGACCCCGACCTGCTGCGACGGCTGGGCGATCTGGGTCTGTTCCCGGCCACAGCCGTCACCATCACCGGCCGCGACGCTGCCGGCCTGACTTTACTCGCTGGAGAAACAGAACGCCTCGTGAGCAACGAGATGGCCGGGTACATCTTCGTGCGCCGGCGATAGGGGCGCTGAAGGCGGACAAAGCCTGCAAATCGCATAGCTTTTGGGTCCAAAAAGGCAAAAAACCACGTCCAAAACAGATGTTGCGCCCAAGCCACACCTGGGGGTGCTGACTCCGCTATCGATTCTCACGCTCACGGTGCAGGAAGCCGACCACGCCAGAAAAAAATCCGTGTCAATCCGCCTTGATCTGTGTCCCCAAAAAAAGCGGCCAGAGGGGTGCTCTGGCCGCTTGCAGGTTGAAAGGAAAGCCGGGGTTCAGGCAATGGTGATGCTGGCATCCAGATAGACATCCTGGATGGTATTCAGCAGCGCCGCGCCCTCGGCCATCGGCCGCTGGAAAGCCTTGCGGCCGGAGATCAGCCCCATGCCCCCGGCCCGCTTGTTGATCACGGCCGTGCGCACGGCTTCGCCAAAATCGTTCTGGCCCGAAGCGCCGCCGGAGTTGATTAAACCGATACGGCCCATGTAGCAGTTGGCCACCTGATAGCGCACCAGATCGATGGGATGGTCGGTGGTGAGTTCCTCATAGACCTTCTTGTTGGTGTGGCCGAAACCGACTTTGCGATAGCCGTCATTGTTCTCGGCCATCTTCTGCTTGATGATGTCGGCCCCGATGGTCACGCCCAGATGGTTGGCCTGACCCGTCAGGTCGGCGGAGAGGTGGTAATCGACGCCGTCCTTCTTGAAGGCCGAGTTGCGCAGATAGGCCCACAGGATCGTCACCAGTCCCAATTCGTGGGCGCGGGCAAAGGCTTCGCTGATCTCCTGGATCTGGCGCCGCGATTCGGGCGAGCCATAGTAGATCGTCGCCCCCACGGCCACCGCACCCAGATCGAAGGCCTGATCGACGCTGGCAAACAGATTCTGGTCGTATTGCAGGGGATAGCTCAGGGTCTCGTTGTGGTTGAGTTTGACGATGAAGGGGATCTTGTGCGCATACAGCCGCGAGACCGAGGCCAGCACCCCCAGGGTCGAGGCCACGGCATTGCAGCCGCCTTCGAGCGCCAGCTTGACAATGTTCGCCGGGTCGAAGTAGGCCGGGTTGGGTGAGAACGACGCCCCGGCCGAGTGCTCGATGCCCTGGTCGACCGGCAGAATCGAAAGATAGCCGGTTCCCGCCAGGCGGCCGTGGTCGAACATCATCTGCAGGTTGCGCATCACCACCGGCGAGCGGTCGGTGAGCGAGAACACCCTGCTGACATAATCAGGGCCGGGCAGGTGGAGGGTGGACTGCGGGATGCCGGTGCAGGTATAGCTCAGCAAGCCCTCGGCCTCGGCGCCGAGAAACTCAGTGATCGAAGTTGACATTGGAATCTCCTCGGAAAAGGGATGAATTTTTGTGGTATGACCGGGCGGCATTGTAACACTTTGCACGATGTCTGGCAATGACGAACATCATATCCTCGCCGGCCCGACCGCTCTCCTTCATTGCGCCCCAACTCCCGGCTGTGGTACGATGCTTCCCAACTCCGACCCCGCGTCGTCACCCTGTCTCCACCCGCCTCCCTCATGCTTCGCCGTCACAGCCTGATCCTCGGGCTGCTCCTCCTCCTTGCCCTGGTCGCTGCCTGGCCGCTGTTCAACCCGCTGCACCCTTCGGCCAGCGCCGCCTTCGTCCCCGGCTCCGACACCTGGGCCTACGACGAATACACTTTCATCTGGTCGCAGTGGTGGCTCAAACACAGCCTGCTCGATGGCCGCGGCTCGGTCTTCTTCAGCCCCGACATCTTCTATCCCCTGGGGATGGAGATGATCCTCTACACCTACAACCTGATGGCGGCCATCTTGGCCCTGCCGGTGGGGCTGGCCGCCACCTGGGCGCTGGCCTCGAACCTGGGCCTGGCCTTCAGCATCGTCATTTCCGGCTTCGGGGCCTATTTGCTGGCCTTGTGGACACTGAAAACGGGCGGGATGGCGGCTGGCAGGCGGGGCCGGGCAGCCGCACTCGTGGCTGCGGTCCTCTTTGCCTTCAGCAGCAACCGCGCCATCTACTTGGCGCTCGGCCACTACAACATCCACAGCGCCCACTGGCTGCCCTTCTTCGTCCTCTATCTGCTGCGCACGCTCAAGCAGCCCAGCCGCCACAACGCCCTCCTGTTGGGGCTGTTTGGCGCCTTCAACCTGCTGGTGGATATGCAGTACGGCGTCTTCATGGCCTTCCTGGCCGCCTGTCTGCTGCTGACCCGGCCACTGCGCGGGCTGCTGTTCGGACGCACGACGGGATGGCCGCGACGCTGGCTGGCCCTGGTTGGCGGCCTGGCCCTGGCCGTGGTCTTCATCCTCCCCTATTTCTGGCAGACGGTGAAAGCCCTGGCCCACGCCGACTTCCTGCTGGCAGGCTGGGGCGACGCGCTCAAACTCTCGGCCGACCTGGTGGGCTGGTTCACGCCCACCGGCCTGCACCCGCTGTGGGGCAGCGACTGGCCGGCCTATCTGCGGGCGGTGCAAGAGGGGACGGGGCCGTTCAACGATGTCAACACCGTCTTCCTGGGCTATGCCACCCTTGCCATCGCCCTGGTGGGCGCAGCAGCGGCCTGGCGTCGCGCCCGTGGCTGGGTGATCGCCGCCCTCGTCTCAGCCATCTTCACCCTGGGGCCGTTGCTGCAAATCCGCGGAACCTATCTCTTCGATTTCGACGGCCTCCAGACTTCGGTCCCTCTGCCGTTTCTGCTGCTGCACTATGTCCCCTTCGTCCAGGGCAACCGCACCGCCAACCGCTGGAGCATCGTGCTGATGCTGTCGTTGGCCGTGTTGGCGGCGTGGGGTGTGGCCTGGGTGGGGGATAGGGCGAGACGCAGAGAGGGAGGGACGCAGGAACGCAGGGAAGTGGAGGGGGAGGGAGGGAGGGACGCAGGGACGCAGGGACGCAGAGAGGGGGGGAGGAGGGTTGGCATCATTGCCGTGGTCTGTATGGGCCTGATTCTGTTCGAGCACGCAGCTATGCCTCTGCCCACCACCGACGCCCGCATCCCCGCGGCTGTCCGCGGTCTGGCCGGGCTGCCCGAAGGGGCGGTGCTGCAAATCCCCATGGGTTGGCGCAACAGTTTCGGCGTGCTGGGAGCCGAAGACACCCGCGCCCAATACTACATGACCGCTCATGGCAAGCCCATCCTCTCTGGCAATACCTCGCGCAACCCGCCGATCAAGTTCGACTACTTCGCCCGACTGCCGCTGGTGCAGGCCCTGACCCAGCAAGAAGCCGGCCAGACGCCCGACCCCGAGACCCTGACCGCGGCTCAGGCCCAGGTGGACGACCTGCTGGCCTTGTGGGGCGTGCGCTACCTGCTACTGCTTCCGCCCGTGCCCGGCCGCCTGCCCTATGCCGATACCTGGCAGCCCAGCCAACAACTGGCCCTGGATCTGATCCCTCACACCGCCGCCCCGCTGCTCGATGACGGCAGTGTGCGCGTCTACGGCGTCGAACCAGGCCCGCCCCTGCCGCTGGCCCTGGATTTCGGCGGCCAGACGACCGACGCCTGGCGAGGCGAGGGCTGGAGCCGGGACGAGGCCGATGTGGGCGGGGCGTCGGGCATCTGGGCCAGCGAGCGCCGCAGCCACCTCCTGTTCCGCAGCGAAGACGCCGGCCGGCGGCGGCTGTCGCTCCGGGCCGCCCCCTTCGTCTGGCCCGCCGCCTCGCCCCAGCGCCTGACCGTGACCCTGAACGGCCGCGCAGTGGGCCAGGCCGAACTGGCCGAGGGCTGGAGCGAGTACAGCTTCGACCTGGCCCCCCAGCCCGGCATCAACCACCTTTGGCTGGAATTCAGCCGCGCCGATAGCCCACGCACCGTCCTGAACCAGGCCATGATCGGCGCCACCGGCATCCAGGCCCCAGTCAATATCGAAGTCCACAGCTTCGACCAGGCCTACATCACCCTGACCAACGCCACCAACAACCAGACGCCTGCTTCAGCCGGCCGGCGGGGCTACAACGTCACCGTCCTCGATCCAGACAGCGGTCGGGTTCTAGATCAACAGGGCTTCGACACCGTCGCCAATGGCTACGAGGTGGAGCGTTTGGTCACCTATCTATCTGGGCTGCGCCCCGGCCGCATCGTCATCCTGGCCACGCGCGAAGGCGCCGGCGGCTTTCTCACCGCCGAGGCCATCGCCGCCTTTCGCCGCCTGGGTTCCAGCGCCTCTGCTCCGGCTGATCTGGCCGGGCGAGCGCACGCCCTGGTCGGCGTCGCTGGGGCCGCGCCAGGGACTGCCGCCGAGGTCATCGACCCTGCCGACGCTTTCCTGCGTATCGACGGCGACTTTCGCACCCTGGCCGCAGCCTTCGATTGGCTGAACATCGACTGAGCAACCCCTTTCATGCGCCCGCGCTCTTTGCTCCCCGCCCTCATCCTCGGTCTGGCCGCCTTCCTCGCCTACCGGCTGACGGCCGCGCCAGCCGTGCTGCCCGGCGACGCCGGCGAATTCCAGTTCACCATGCCCCTGGCGGGTCTTTCGCACCCCACCGGCTACCCACTCTACCATCTGCTGGGCTGGGTCTGGACCCGGCTTTATCAGGCCAACCCGGCCCAGGGCGCCAACCATTTCAGCGCCTTGTGGGGCGGCGTGGCCGTGGGGCTGTTCTACCTGTTGGCTTACGAGGCTCTGAAACAATTGACCACCCATCTGCGCTGGCAGCGCGGGGCCGGGTGGCTGGCCGCTCTGGCCGCGGTCGTCTTCGCCGCCAACCCGACGCTGTGGGCGCAGGCCACGCAGGCCGAGGTCTATACCCTGCAGGCGGCGTTCACGGCGGCGCTGTTGGGTGCAACCCTGGCGGTGGGGGGCAGCCGGCTGCGCCAGGGGCGCGGGCCGTCGGCCCGGTTGATCGGCCTCACCCTGGCCGTGATCCTGGGCCTGGCTCTGACCCATCACCTGACGGTCGTCCTCCTCCTCCCCGGCATCGTCCTCTACCTCCTCCTCGTGCGTCCGGATGTGTTCGGCTTCCGCCGCTTGCTCAGGCTGGCGCCCTGGCTGCTGATCCCACTGCTCCTCTATCTTTATGTGCCGTTGCGGGCCTCATCCAGCCCCTGGCTGCACCAGCCTCTGGCGCCCGGCCTGACGCTGGATCTCTTCGACGAGAGTGCGGCCGGGGTGCTGCGCTTCATCCTCGGCCTGGGCTTTGCCCCCAGTTTCCACGGCCCAGCGGCGGCGCTGGCGCAGGTTCCGATGGCGGCGCAGGCATTTCTGGCCCATTTCGGCTGGGTTGGGCTGGCGCTCATCGTCCTCGGCCTCGTCGCCCTGGCGTTGGAAGACCAGTTGCCGGCGCTGATTCTCACCAGCGTCAGCTTCCTTTGCGGCGTGGTCTTCAACCTCTTCTATGGCATCAAGGACATCGCCGCCTTCTACATCCCCGCCTATCTCATCGCCACCCTCTGGCTGGGGCTGGGCCTGGCCTATGTGATCGAGTTGGCGACGCGGGCGATCAGCACCCGTCTGCGGACTTTCCTGCTGCCATTCGCCGCCTTGATCCTCATCCTACCCTACCTGCTGTTCGTGGCCTACCGCCCGCAATTCGACCGGGCGCGGGCCTATGAGACGGCCCTGCGCTGGCTCGACATCCTGGCCCTGCCCCTGCCCGCCGATGCCATCCTCGTCAGCAACGACCGCGACGAGATGACGCCGATGCTCTATTTCCAGCAGGTCGAAGGCCGGGCGCCGGCGATGTCGGCCATCTTCCCGCTCATCAGCCCTGACCCCGCCTGGGCCGACCTCAACACCACTCTCGCCACCGCCCTCTCGACCGGTCGACCCGTCTACACGATCAAGCCCATGCCCGGCGTCGAGGCGCTTTTCCAGGTGGATGCCAGCATGGATGCGGCAAGCGCCGGCGTCATAGCTATCGACGGCCCCCATCCCACACCCGACCCCAGCTTCGAAAGCCCCTACGGCCCCTACCTGCGCTGGCTGAACATCGACTGGTCGGGCAACACCGCCCCCGGCGGCGAGATGGACGTGACCCTGATCTGGCGAGTGACGCAGACCCCGCCCACAGCCTGGCACAGTTTCCTCCACCTCCTGGACGCCAGCGGCAACAAAGTCGCCCAGGCCGATGACCATCGCCCCGGCGGCTTCTACCTCCCGGCCCCGCTCTGGCGTCCGGGCGATGTCGTCCACGATGCCTTCCGGCTGCCCATCCCGGCCGACCTGCCCCCCGGCGACTACACCCTGGTGACCGGATTCTACGACCCCGCCACCGGCGAGCGCATGGCCGACCCTCTGACCGTGGCCTCGGTCCGCTCGCCGTAAGATGCGCCCCCTTGGCTCACACTAAAGTTGTCCGAACCATCCCTGAAGCGCACCGCAAACCCACCCCGAATCCCACGTACCCCCACGTACCACCCCCCACGCACCACGCACCACGCAACACGCCCCCCCATTCCCCCACCATGAAGCCCCTCCTCCCCCTCCTCATCTCACTCCTGCTCCTGCTTTTCCCGGCCCTGGCCCTGGCCGAAGGGACGCCCCCCGACCCCTTGCGCCAGCCGGAATCGCAGTCGCCCTATGGCATGGACATCATGGGGCCGGCCTGGCAATGGACCTTCCCCCGCGAGGATGCCTGGCCGCGCATGAGCGGCGAGATTCGCATCGACCAACTCGACGAGATCATGCGCAAGAGCGCCGCCGCCGGGGTGCGCGCCGCCCGCATCTCCACCTGGTGGTGCATGATCGAGCCGCAACGCGACCAGTATTTCTGGACCGACATGGACTACGCCTTTCAGTTGGCCCGCAACTACGGCATCATCCCCGTCCCCGAGGTCTTCTTCACCCCCGCCTGGGCCACGCTGGCCGGCCCGAACGACGCCGAGTGCATCAACAGCACGGTCAAGAACTACCCCCCCACCGATATGACCGAATGGTCGCAGTTCATGTCCGACCTGGTGGCCCGTTACGGACGGCAGGGCAAGGACCAGGTTCACGACTGGGAGATCTGGAACGAGCCTGACCTGTGGGAATTCCTCTACGTGCCGCATGACCCCGACAACGGCAGCGTCCCAGTCTACGCCGACCTGGTCAAACGGGCGCGGCAAGAGATCGACGCCCACGACCCCGGCGGGCGGCTGCTCTTGGGCGGGCTATCCGATATTTACGGCCCGGCCTTCCTGGAGAAATTGCTGAACCTGCGCGGACCGCTCGACATCCGCGACGACGTGGATGTGGTCACGTTCCACGCCTTCAGCGCCCACGAGGAGAAGATCAGCAAGCTCAAGGCTCCCCTGGCTGGGACGAACTACGAACTCTGGATCACGGAACTGAATCACTGGGGATGGGGCGAAGACACGTCGAGCGCGGCCCTGGCCGAACTTTATCAACGGCTCCAAAATCACGGCATCACCCGTTCGTTCTGGTTCAAGTCGTGGACGACCGACTGGGGGCCTGGCATTTTCGTCAATCGCGACCCCCTGTGGGTGCCGGGACCGTTCGAGCCGAGCGCCTTCTACACCACCTTCGAGCAGCAGGCCTTCGGCCACACCCTGCCCGGCGCCCCCATCCCCGAATGGCCGCCTTCGCACTCACTTGTGGGCGCGCAACCGTTCCTTGCCTGGCACGCCCCCCAGGCCGGCGACTTCCCCATCAGCGGCTACAAGCTCCAGATCGACGACAGCCTGTTCCGCGGCCAGCCCTACTTCCACACGCCGGAGGTGGACGCCTGGATCCCGGCCACTCTCATCCACTTCTTCCCCCTGCAACGCGCCGGCGGCCAACCCGTCGCCGGAACCCGGCTTGCCGCCAGCCCTGCTTCTCCGCTGGTAGTGCCTGCGCTCGAACGCAGCAACTTCAGCCCCGACCGGGAACTCCCGCCCGGCCGCTACTTCTGGCGCCTCGCTGCCGTCGATAGCGAAGGCAACGTCGGCCCCTACAGTCCCGTCCAGACCATCCTTGTCGAAGCCGGCAGCCAGCGCACCTTTCTGCCCCTGCTCAAAGTCGCACCCTGAAATTCGCCCACACCCCTCCCGACCCATGTTAGCCACACCCACCCTCTCTGCTCCACCCGTCGCGCCCTTTGCTCCTGCCGCCCCTGCTTCGTCCACCGCTTCGCTGGCCGATCTCATGGCCAAAGTCGAGGCCGGGCAGCGCCTCGGTTTCGATGACGGCGTGCGCCTCTTTCGTAGCCACGACCTGCTGACCATCGGTCAGATGGCCGACCTGGTGAACCAGCGGCGCAACAGCGGCCAGTACGTCTACTTCAACCAGAACCGCCACATCAACCCCACCAACGTCTGCGCTTTCCACTGCAACTTCTGCTCGTTTGCGCGCCCGCGCGAGGACAGCCCCGGCGCCTACACCTGGACGCCGGCCGAGATCGTCGAGCATATCCGGCCGGATGTGCACCCGCGCATCGCCGAATTCCACATCGTCGGCGGTTTGCACACACGGCTCGGCTTCGACTACTACGAAGACATCCTGCGCGCCCTCAAGCAGGCCTATCCCTGGGTGCATCTCAAGGCCTTCACTGCCGTCGAGATCGATTTCTTCGCCCAGCTGACCGGTCTCGACCACGAAACGGTGCTGCGCCGGCTGATGGCGGCCGGGCTGGATTCGATGCCCGGCGGCGGGGCCGAGATCTTCCACCCTGACATCCGCCGGCAAATCTGCCCCGAGAAGGCCGATGCCGACACCTGGCTTGCCATCCATCGCACTGCTCATCACCTGGGGCTGCACACCAACGCCACCATGCTCTATGGGCACATCGAGCAGTACGAGCACCGGGTCGATCACCTGCTGCGGCTGCGGGAATTGCAGGATGACACCGGCGGCTTCCAGACTTTCATCCCCCTGCGCTACCACCCCGACAACAACAACCTGGGCCGGCGGCTGGACTGGACGACCGCCCACGACACCCTCAAGACGATGGCCGTCAGCCGCATCCTGCTCGACAACTTCCCGCACATCAAAGCCTATTGGATCATGCTGACCCCGCCCATCGCTCAACTGGCCCTGCATTTCGGCGCCGACGACATCGACGGCACCGTGGTCGAGGAGAAGATCTATCACGACGCCGGCGCCACCACCGAAGAGCATCTGGACAAGTTCGACCTCTTGCGCTACATCAAAGCCGTGGGCAAGACGCCGGTCGAGCGCGACACCCTCTACAACATCATCGAAATCTACGACCAACCGATCGAGCACTACGCTCCCGACAGCCGCAAGACCCGCCGCGGCGATGTCAGGATCACACACATCGAGTTGAATTGACGCCCCCACCTCACCGACTGGCCTGCTCCATCGCCTCGATAGCCCAGGCATTTAGGCTTTTGCCCTCGGCCGCTGCCTGATAGGTGTAGCGCCGGTGCTGTTCGGGCGTCATGCGGATGTTGAAGCGACCGGAGAAAGGCTTTTCGGGTTGCAAGTTGCGCTCTCTGCAAACTTCGAGATAGGTCTGGATCGATTTCACGAACTCGCGCTTCAATTCTTCGGTAGATCTGCCATAGAAAGTCAGCGGACTGCTGAGATTGATCACGTTGCCAAAGAACAGATCGATGTCAGGATCGTACTCGACGGCGGCGACGTACTCACCTTGACGCATGATAGTTGCCATAATGTTCTCTCAGGGCTTGTAGCCAAGGAATTCCAACCATCTTCGCATCACTGCTACCGCGCCTTTGTCTGTCATCGGCGATGGATGCGGGCGATGGAAGATGGCTGGTGGGTGGTCAGGAAAAATGATCGCCACTCGGGAACCTTCGCGTTCTTCGATGTCTGCGCCCAGGGCAAGCAAAAGGGATTCGATATCGTCCCACCGGATATTGCCGCTGGTCGGACGAGCGAAGATCGCTTCCAAAGTTCTGAGGTGACTTCTTTTCACGACTCGAATGGTGCCACATCGTGGCATCACTGTCAAGCCCCCCCTCTCGCACTACCGTCATTCCATGGCTCAAGAAGTTGACCTCACCCTCGGCATTATCGACTATCTCAATGTCGAGCCGCTTTATTACCGCCTGCAGGAGCGATTGGCCGGGCGGGGCGTCGAGTTCCGCCGCGGGGTGCCCACCGAACTGAACCGGGCTTTGGCCGCCGGCGAGATCGACCTGGCCCCCATCAGCGCCATCGCCGCCGCCCAAATGGCCGACCGCGTCGCCATCCTGCCCGACCTCTCCATCGCCACCCTGGGCGCGGTCAAGACCGTCCTGCTCTTTAGTTGGATGGCCGACCCGCGCGAGCTGGACGACTGCCGCATCGCCCTCTCGAACGAATCGGCCACCTCGGTCGAGCTGGTGCGCATCCTGGCCGAGCGGTTCTGGCGGGTGCAGCCGCGCTACGGCGCCGAGGCCCAGGACCTGGCCCAGATGCTGCGCCGGTCCTCTGCCGCCCTGCTCATCGGCGATGGCGCCCTGGTCGAATCCGCTCACCGCCGCGAGATCCCCGGCCGGGGCCAGCCCTATGTCTTCGACCTGGGCGACGAATGGCTGAAGTGGACGGGGCTGCCGTTCGTTTTTGCCTTGTGGGCGGCCCGGCGCGAGGCTCTGCCGCTCATCCGTCAGCGAGGCGTGGTGGAGGCGCTGTACGAGAGCAAGGCCGAGGGCCTGGCCCACATCCCCGAGATCGCCCGCGCCTATGCCCCGCGCCTGGGGCTGCCCACCGGCGTGCTGACGAAATACCTGCACGACCTGCGCTACGACCTCACCCCCGCCGACCGGGCGGGCCTGCTGACGTACTTCTCCCTGGCCCTGCCAGATCTCCAACCCGACCACTTGCAGACCTGGCTTCCCGACGCCGGTCTGCGTCCGCTCTTCGACGGCGTCGAACCCGCCGCCGTCACCTCGTAGTAACGACTTCAGTCGTTCTCATTCGTCCTCTTCGTAGTAACGACTTTAGTCGTTCTCTTCGTAGTAACGACCTTAGTCGTTCTCTTCGTAGTAACGACTTTAGTCGTTCCGTCGTTCCTCACCCGCCAAAAGCTATCACCACCGCTACCTGGCAGTCATTGGCAGTCTGAATCGTGGACACTTTGGGGTAAGCCCGGTTCATTCAGGGTCATCGATCACCTTTTCCCAATGGAGGTCTCGCGAAATGAAGCACAAGTGGTTCAAACCCTGGGGTTGGATCTATCTGCCTGTCTCGTGGCAAGGCGCCCTTGTCACCCTCCTCGGCCTCGCCTTTTCCGTGCAGGTCTTCCTTTTCATCGATTCGCACTCTCACTCTGTATCCGACACGCTCTACGGCATCTTCCCTTACGTCATCCCTTGCTGGATCCTGGTCAATTGGGTCGCCTCCAAGACAGCCCCCCTTGATCGCACCACCTCTTGATTTGACGATAGACGAGGGGCGACTGCGAACCCTTCATCGCACGCTACTATCGTTCAGAACGATCCCAGAAACGCCTGCGAACTGTTGACAAGGAGAAACCGCCATGTCGTATCTTGCCTCCATCCGCGAGTTGAGCGCCGACGCCGAGCCGCTCGAACGCCTGTATCAGTGGGCCGTCCAGGCGGGCGAGGCCGGCGCCTTTGCCGAGGCCGTGAACACCCTTCAGGCCGAGACGCCGGACAACCTCTTGTTTGCCGCCTGGCGCTATCGCCTGGCCTATGCCGCCGGGCAGGTCAAAGAGCGGGCGATTGCCTGGGCCTGGGTCATCCCTCTGGCCGTGCTCAACGGCCTGCTGCTCTGGCTGTTGTCCCAAGACCGCTTTTCGGTGCAGGTGAACGACGCCAATGTCATGCCAGGCGTCTTTCTGGCGGCAGGGCCGGTCAGCGCCGTCTTCATCATCCTCTATTTGGCGCTGGCCGGGGCGGGGCGCTGGCGGCGGCTGGCCGTACTGGCGGCAGGCATCGTCGCCCTGACCCTCTATGCCTACCTGCTCTATCCGGGCATGATCCCCTTTGCCTTCCAGACGCAATACGTCACCCTGGCCTCCATCCACCTCCCCCTGGCTGCGATCACGGCCATCGGTCTCTACCTGCTCTGGCGCCAACGCACGGCCGATGACCGCTTCGCCTTCCTGATCAAATGCCTGGAAGTGATCATCCTCGGCGGACTGTTCGGCATCGCCCTGGGCATCTTCACCGCCATCACCTTTGCCCTCTTCGAGGCCCTGCGCATCTCCCCGCCCGACCTGGTGGTGCGGCTGTTCGTGGCCGGCGGCGGCGGCCTCATCCCGGTGCTCGCCGTCGCCATCCTCTACGACCCGCGACAACCGCCCGGCCAACAGTCCTTTGGCGAAGGATTGAGCAAGCTCATCGCCATGCTGATGCGCATCCTCCTGGCCCCCACCGTCCTGGTGCTGCTCATCTACCTGGCCTTCATCCCCTTCAACTTCCGCCAGCCGTTCCAGAACCGCGACGTGCTGATCACCTACAACATCATGCTGTTTGCGGTCATGGCCCTGCTGGCCGGGGCGACGCCGGTGCGCGAGGCCGAGCCGGGCGGGCGCGTGCAACGCTGGTTGCGATGGGGCGTCATCGCTGCCGCCATCCTGGCCCTGGTCGTCGGCATCTACGCTTTCGCCGCCATTGCCTACCGCACGGCCATTGACAAATGGACGCCCAACCGCATCGCTTTCATGGGCTGGAACCTGATCAACATCGGCATTCTCACCCTGCTCTTGCTCAGGCAGGCGCGGGGAGCGAGAGACGGTTGGATGGAACGCCTGCGCGCGACCTTTGCCACGGCCATGATCCCCTATGCCGTGTGGTCGATCGCCGTTCTCATCCTCCTCCCCTGGCTGTCCCGCCCCAATCCCCAGACCATCCAATCCCTGCCGCCTTCGATCCGAGAAATCGCCTACGAACAGGCCCCGCCCATCCTCCTCAAATGCGCGGGCAGCCCCCACATCTACCTGCTGGAAGATGGCAAGAAACGCTGGGTGAAGGACATCCCCACCTTCCAGGCGCAAGGCTACACCTGGGACGATGTGGAACTGACCTCCTGCGCCGACCTGCGCACCCTGACCGACGGTCGGCCCATCCCGCCCGACGCCGGCGCACCGCCACAACCCTGAGCAAAAACGGGAACCCATCGCCCTCCTTCGGCGTCAAAAGCCTATCCCAACCACCGACACGGAGGACGACCATGACCCTGCTCTTCATCGCTGCCCTGCTGCTCACCGCCATCGAACTCGCTGGCCGCATCCGCTGACGCCAAAAAACGCATCCCCCCTCGCCTTCCTTCGCGTTCCTTCGCGTCCTTCGCGGATCAACCCGCCCACCGATCCCACGCCAGGCAGGGCAGGGCCGCGCCGAGACTAGACAAGCCCCCGCCCTTCGCCTATAATCCTCCTCCATATCCGGCGCCGGCGCCGACGATCTGGCGACGAAGCCCCTCTGCCGCATACACTCCTGCGGCGCAGGGGCTTTTTTGTTCCCCATCGCTCAGACCTTTGCGGTTTCCAAAACCTCAAAGGTCTTCTCTCCCGCACCCTCCTCGATCCTACCATGACCTTCATCCCTTCGCCGGACTCGCTCCGGGGCACCCTCTACCACCCCCGCACCGAACACGATGCCTGCGGCACGGGCCTGGTGGCTGACATCAACGGTCGCCGCAGCCACGAGATCGTGGCCATGGCCATCGAGGCGCTGGCAAATCTGGAACACCGCGCCGGCGTTGCCGCCGACGCCGGCACCGGCGATGGCGCCGGCCTCCTGGCCCAGATCCCGGTTGGTTTCTTCGGCCGGCTGCTGGGGCTGGATCAGATCAAACACGGCGACCTGGCCGTGGGCATGTTCTTCGCCGACCGCCAGCTTGCGCCCGCCGACTGGCAGGGGCTGGTCGAACTCGAGCTGCGGGTGGTGGGGCTGGAGGCGTTAGCCTGGCGTCAGGTCCCCATCCAGCTGCCGGCCCTGGGCCGGGTGGCCGCCGAGACGCGGCCCGCGATCTGGCAGGTCTTCATCGACCGCCCGGAATTCCTCGACCGCGGCGACGCCTTCGAGAAAGTCCTCTATCTGGCCCGCCGCGGGATCGAATCGGGCGCAGCGGGCGAGCAGATCAGCCTCTACTCGCCCTCCCTCTCCAGCCGAACCATCGTCTACAAGGGCCTGATGCTCGGCTCGCAGCTGGCCGCCTTCTACCCCGACCTGGCCGACCCCGAATTCCGCAGCGCCATCGCCGTCTACCACCAGCGCTACGCCACCAACACCTTCCCCAACTGGAAGCGCGCCCAACCCTTCCGCCTGCTGGCCCACAACGGCGAGATCAACACCCTCGACGGCAATGTGAACTGGATGAAGGCGCGCGAGATGGCCATGCGCGACAGCGCCTGGGGCGCCGCCCTCAGCCCCATCATCGATGCCGACGGCTCGGATAGCGCCATGCTCGATAACGCCGTCGAAGCCCTGGTGCGCAGCGGCCGCGAGCTACGGCACGTCTTGATGATGCTGGCCCCCGAAGCCTGGGAGCGCATCCCCGGCCTGCCCGAAGAACGCCGGGCCTTTTACCGCTACCATGCCTGCCTCTCCGAGCCGTGGGATGGCCCCGCCGCCCTGGTTTTCAGCGATGGCCGCGTGGCCGGCGCCACCCTCGACCGCAATGGCCTGCGCCCCTCGCGCTATCTGCGCAGCAAAGACGGCCTGGTCATCGCCGGCTCCGAGACAGGCGTGATCGACATCCCCGCCAACCAGGTCGTGCGCCGCGGCAAACTCGGCCCCGGCCAGATGCTGCTCGTCGATACCCGCCGCGGGCGTCTGCTGCTCAACGACGAAGTCAAAGCCGAAGTCTGCGCCACCAAACCCTACCAGCAGTGGGTGCACACCCATCTCCACCGCCTCGACCGCGTCGCCGCCGCCTTCCGCCGCGCCAACGGCAACCGGGCGACCGCCGCTGAGGACGAAGAACCGGTCTACGAAGAAGGCGCCCTGGTCGAACCGCCCAAGCCAGACGAAATCCCGGCCGGCCTGCTGCCCCTGCAACAACTTTTCGGCTACACCGCCGAATCGGTGGCCATTGTCCTCAAACCGATGGCCACCACCGGCAAAGAGCCAGTGGGGTCGATGGGCGACGACACACCCCAGGCCGTGCTCTCGCGCTTGCCGCGGCCATTGTTCCACTACTTCCGCCAGCGTTTCGCCGAAGTCACCAACCCACCCATCGACCCCCTGCGCGAGCAGATGGTCATGTCGTTGACGACCCTGGTCGGCCGCCGGCGCAGCATCCTGGACGAAACGCCCGAACACGCCCGTCTGTTGGAACTGGACAGCCCGATCCTCGACCGCAAGGCCTTCGCCACCCTGCGCCGCCTGCGCCGCCCCGCCACCGTCCCCTTCGACCCCCACCACGACGGCCTGCCCTTCTCGCTGGTCGAACTGGACACGACCTACCCGGTGCAGAACGATGTCATGGGCCTGGAGGCGGCGCTGGATCGGCTTTGCCAACAGGCAGCCGAGGCCCTGGCCAACGGCCACAACCTGATCCTGCTCAGCGACCGCGCCGCCGGCCCCGACCGGCTGCCCGTGCCCAGCCTGCTGGCCGTGGGCGCCGTCCACCACTACCTCATCCGGCGCGGGCTGCGGATGCAGGGCAGCCTCCTCGTCGAGGCCGGCGACGCCACCGATGTCCACCGGGTGACGGCGCTGATCGGCTTTGGGGCCAACGCCGTCCATCCCTGGCTGGCCATCGACACCGTGCGCGACCTGGCCGCCGAAGGCCGGCTGAAGGGGCCAAACGACGCCGACCTGGTGGAGAAGAACTATATCAAGGCCCTCGAAGCCGGCCTGCTCAAGATCATGTCCAAGATGGGCATCGCCACCGTCGATAGCTACTGCGGCGCCCAGATCTTCGAGATCATCGGGCTGCATGACGATGTGGTGGAGCGGTGTTTTACGGGCGCGCCCAGCCGCCTGGGTGGGGTGGGGTTCGTCAAGCTGGCCAACGACCTTTTGTACCGCTACGACCAGGCCTACAACACCCCCGCCGATAAGCTGGAACACTGGGGCTTTTTCAAATATCGCAAAGCGGGCGAGCATCACGCCCTCAACCCGGCCGTGATCGATGTCCTGCACGAGGCAGTGCGGCATCCGGGCGCCTTGGACGGCGGGTTCGAGGCCGCCTACGCCATCTACAAGCGTTACAGCACCCTGATCAGCGGCCAACCGCCGACCGACCTGCGCGACCTGCTGGCCTTCAAGCCCGGCCGCACCCCCATCCCCCTGGCCGAGGTGGAGCCCGTGGCAGCCATCCTGCGACGCTTCAGCACGGCAGCGATGTCGATGGGGGCGCTAAGCGAAGAGGCCCATGAGGTGCTGGCGGCGGCCATGAACCGCATCGGCGGCAGATCGAACAGCGGCGAGGGCGGCGAAGACCCGGCCCGGCTGGGCGGCGAACGCAACAGCGCCATCAAACAGGTGGCCTCTGGGCGGTTCGGCGTCACCCCGGCCTATCTGGTCTCGGCTGCTGAGTTGCAGATCAAGATGGCGCAAGGCTCGAAACCGGGCGAGGGCGGCCATCTCCCCGGCCAAAAGGTGAGCGAGAAGATCGCCTACATCCGCCTGACCACCCCCGGCGTGGCCCTGATCTCGCCCCCACCCCACCACGACATCTACTCGATCGAAGACCTGGCGCAACTGATCTACGACCTGCGCCAGATTAATCCCGCCGCCGATATTTCGGTCAAGCTGGTGGCCGAGAGCGGGGTGGGGACGGTGGCGGCGGGGGTGGCCAAAGGCCGGGCCAACAGCGTCCTCATCTCCGGGCACGCCGGCGGCACGGGCGCATCGCCTCTTTCCTCGATCAAACACGCCGGCATCCCCTGGGAGATCGGCCTGGCCGAAACGCAGCAGGTGCTGCGCGCCAACAACCTGCGCGACCGCATCATCGTGCGCGCCGATGGCGGGCTGCGCAATGGTCGCGATGTGTTGCTGGCCGCCATCCTCGGCGCCGATGAATACTCGTTTGGCACCCTGGCCATGATCGCCGAAGGCTGCATCCTGGCGCGGGTCTGCCACAGCAATACCTGCCCGGTGGGTGTGGCCACGCAAGACCCCAAACTGCGGGCCAAGTTCGCCGGCCGGGTGGAGCATGTGATCGCCCTGTTCACATTCATCGCCCAGGAGGTGCGCGAGGCGCTGGCGCAGCTCGGTTTCCGGCGGCTGGACGATGCCATCGGCCACACCGAGTTGCTCGAACAGCGGCTGACGGGCGATCAGGCCCTGGATTCGCTCGACCTCAGCCCCCTCCTGGCCCAACCCGATGTCCCCACCCCCTACCATCACCTGGGCCGCCGCGACTACGACGATGCCGACGCCCTCGGCAACCGCCTGGCCGAGACGGTGATGGCGGCGCTGCGGGCGGGCGAGCGCAAGGTGCGGCTGGAGCTGCCCATCCGCAACACCGACCGCACCGTGGGCGCCCGGCTGAGCGGCCGTCTGACCCAGGCCGGGCTGACGGCGTTGCCGCCGAGCGCCATCGAGGTCACATTCCGGGGCAGCGCCGGGCAGTCGTTTGGGGCCTTTCTGCCGGCGGGCGTGCGCTTCCGGCTATTTGGCGACGCCAACGATTATGTGGGCAAGGGCCTGGCCGGGGGCGAGTTGGTGGCGCGGCCGCCCGATGACGCCGGTTTCGTCTGGGCCGAGAACTATCTGGTGGGCAACACGGTGCTGTATGGGGCCACCGGCGGGGTGTTGTATGCGGCCGGGCGCGCCGGCGAGCGTTTTGCCGTGCGCAACAGCCGCGCCCAGGCCGTGGTGGAGGGCGTGGGCGACCACGGCTGCGAGTATATGACCGGCGGTGTGGTGGTGGTGTTGGGCCGCACGGGCAACAACTTTGCCGCCGGCATGACGGGCGGCCAGGCCTTCGTGCTGGATACGGGCAGCGTGACGGCGCCCGAATTCCCCGATCGTGTCAATCACGAACTGGTCTATCTGGAGCGGGTGGATGAAGCCGAGGCGCGGGCCACGCTGTACCGTCTGGTCAGCGAGCACCTGGCCGCCACCGACAGCCCTCTGGCCGCCGAGCTGCTGGCGCACTGGGACGAGGCCCTGCCCCGTTTCTGGCATGTGCGCCCGCGCTGGATGATCGAAGCCGCCAGGCCGGTGGGTGAGGAGGTGGGGGTCATGGAGAGGTAGGCATTTGGCTCAGTCTCGCACTTTCGCCAGCAACCCCACCGCCGCGGCCATGAAGAGGGCGGCGCTGACCCACATCACGGCGTAATTCTGGCCGGTGGCATCCAGCAGCGCCCCCACGGCCTGCGGCCCGGCGATGGCCGAGACCGAGGTGACGGTGTAATACAGCCCCGTGAACAGCCCGGCGCTGCCATCGCCGCCGATGGCATACAGCATGGGGAAAAGGTTGATGATGACCAAGGCCCAGGCAACGCCCGCCGGCGCCAGCATGATCATCACGGCCAGCGGCGTCTTGACGAATAGCCCGACCGTGAAGGCCACGGTCAGCACCACCATGCCCATCGCCATCGCCCGTTTGTGCCCCAGCCGCGCCCCCACGAAGCCGCTGGGGATGGCGCCGATCAGCAGGGCGCCGGCAAAGATGGCCAGGATGAGCGGCACCCGGCCTTCGTCCAGCCCCAGAACGAAAGCGCCATATGAGCTGACCCATGTTTCCAGGATGCTGTAGGAGGTGAAGGCGCAGAGGGTGGAGAGCAGCAGCAGGGCCACAGGTCGGTCGCCATCGCCTTTGACAGCGCCTCTTGCAATCGCTCTCAGTCGTTTCCATACCGTGATGGCGCCGTCGCCTGCCCGCGACACCCACTCGCGGCGTTCGCGCACGGCCAAAAGAAAGACCAGCGAGCCGCCCAACATCAGCAGCCCGCCCAGCCAGAACGGCATCTGCCGCCCCAGGCTGTAGGCCCAGCCGCTGCCCGCCAGCGCCGCCACCGCGCCCAACCCGCCCACCAGGTTGATGATCCCGCTGGCCTTGCTGCGGTCGGCGGGCGCGAACAGATCGGCCAACAGGGCCAGGCCGGGGGCGCGGATCACCGTCACGGCGATGTCATGGATCAGGATCACCACCATCAGACCCGGCAGCGTGACCATGATCGGGATAAGGAAGAAGGTGACGATGCCGGCCGGCGCTCCGGCCAGCAGCCAGGGCTTGCGCCGGCCCAGACGGTTCCAGGTGCGGTCTGAGGCCGCGCCCGCCCAGGCCGGCACGAATATCTGCAAATAATTGTCCAGCGTCATCACCAGCCCCACCGCCGTTGCGCTCAGACCAAAATCATGCAGCAGCAGGGGCACATAGGTGTTGAAGATCGGCCCCAACACGGTGATGCCGAAATAGCCCAGGCCGAGAACGATGCCGTAGGTCCAGGGATAGCGTCGAAGTTGGGCGCCCAAGGGTGGTCTCTCCAGCGATGTTCCGGGTTCTGGGTTCCGGGTTCCGTGGTGCGGGTTCCGTGGTGCGTGTTCCGTGGTGCGTGTTCCGTGGTGCGTGAAGGGAGTGATCTCACGTTTCACGCCTCACGTTTCACGCCTCACGTTTCACGCCTC
This sequence comes from Caldilineales bacterium, assembly GCA_019695115.1. Lineage (GTDB taxonomy): Bacteria > Chloroflexota > Anaerolineae > J102 > J102 > SSF26. The sequence continues at coordinate 28,285 of JAIBAP010000041.1, forward strand.
ACGTTTCACGGAACCCCGAACTCGGCGCTCGGAACAAGGTTTGCCTCAGCGATGATCCGGTTCCGATTCCGGTTTGTTGGCCAGGATGACCTCGATGCGCGCCATCACGTCCGGCGTCAGTTTGGGGACGACCGCCAGCGCCGCCATGTTCTCGACCACCTGCCCTGGCCGGCTGGCCCCGGTGATGACCGAACTGACGTGCGGATTCTTCAGACACCAGGCGATGGCCATCTGCGCCAGGGTGCAGCCCAGTTCGGCGGCGATGGGCGCCAACTCGCGCACTTTTTGTAGCTGCGTCTGTGTCTCCGCGCTCTCCAAATTTCGGCGCAGCCACTCGTAGCCGGGCAGCGTCACCCGCGTGCCTTCGGGGATGCCCTGGTTGTACTTGCCCGTCAGCTTGCCACTGGCCAGGGGACTCCAGATGGTCGTCCCCAGCCCGATCTCCCGGTACAGCCGGGCGTATTCCTCCTCCACCCGCGCGCGCACGAACATGTTGTACTGCGGCTGCTCCATCGTCGGCGGGATCAGGTGCTCGCGGCGGGCGATCTGGTAGGCTTCGATGATGCGGGCGGCGCTCCATTCGCTGGTGCCCCAATAAAGGGCCTTGCCCTGGTCGATGAGGAAGTTCATCGCCCGCACGGTTTCCTCGACCGGGGTGCGCCGGTCGGGGCGGTGGCAGAAGATCAAATCGACATAATCGAGCTGGAGCCGGGCCAGAGCGGCGTTGGCGCCTTCGATGATATGTTTGCGCGAGAGGCCAGTGTTGTTCGGCCCCTTGCCGCCCCAGAAAATCTTGGTGGAGATGACCAGGTCGGAGCGTTTCCAGCCCGCCCGTTTGATGACATTGCCCATGACGACCTCGGCCTGGCCATCGGCGTAGCCTTCGGCGTTGTCGAAGAAGTTCACGCCGGCGTCGTAGGCGGCCTGCATGATGTCAAGAGCGGCGTCCTCGCCGATTTGCTGGCCGAATGTGACCCAGGCACCGAACGAAAGCGCCGAAACCTGCAAACCGGAGGAGCCAAGATGACGGTATTCCATGAAAAAAAGACCTCGATGAGAACAAGATTGCCCGGCGGAGGGGCCGGTGTGTGAAGTTTACCATGCCAAGTTGCCAACTTTCTAAAAGTTGGCAACTTTCTCTGACGAAAAGAACAGCCCCCGGTGGTTGCACCGGGGGCTGTTGGGTGGGGGATTGCTTACTTCGCTGCACTCAGCACCCTGCGGCCTGGCAATGACAAGGAAGCGAGCGGTCAATGCGCCCGCAGCAGTGTGGGCAGGAAGACCCTGATCGGCGGTGGGGCGAAGGGGAAGCTGACCGTCGCCCGCTCGCCGTTTGCCAGCAGGCTCACCTGGCGGGTGCGTGGGCCGAGCGGTTCGTACGCGGCCGGCCAGCTTTCGACCGTGACTTGGTAGACATCCGGCGGCAGGTCCTGCATCACATACTGGCCCGGCAGGAACATGTCCGGGCCGGTGGTGACAAGGCCGACGCGCTCGCCCTGGCTGTTGGTCAGGCTGAGGACGATGTCGTTCAGGGCCGGCTCCTCGGCGTAGACGCCATCGGCGTCGTTGTCCAGCCAGGCCAGGCCGTCGACGACGACGCTGGGGCAGGGTTCTTCGCCTGCGGCCAGGGCGCCGGCGGCGGCGCGGCAGGAGCCGACGTTGATGATCGTCAGCCAGTGGTCTTCCACCTCGCCGCTGCTGGCCGGGCCGGCCGGGGCGGCCACTTCGGCGGCGTCGTTGGCAAGCCGGCAGCGCAGATAGCTGACTCCGGGCGTGGGTACGGCGAAGCCGCTGAAGGTGAGATTGAGCGACTGGCGGCTGGCCGAACTGTTGACCACCGCCGCCGCGCGCTCGCCTCCGTCCAGGAAGTCGCCGTCGCGGTTGAAGTCGATCCAGCAGGCCAGGCTGGCGGTTTGGCCGGTGTCGTTCAGGGCCGTCATCATCACGTTCACCGCGCCCGAGGCCGTGGTGATCACCGGCAGGACGACGACGCCATCTTCGTCATCCAGACCGGCGGCGTCGTCGGCGCTGGCGCTGGCGTTCTGCAGGCCGCCGTTGTCGCTTTCGGGGGCTTGGCGGCCCAGGTAGAGGTTGGGGATGATGACGTGGCTGGGGCCGTTGTCGGCGGCTGTGGTCTGGTAATTGCCGGGGGCAGCGCCGGGACCGGGGTCGGGGGCGTCGCCGTAGTCCCGCGGCAGGGTCGGCACCACATCCACACACACTTGCGCCGAGGCGGCCTGCACCGTGGCCTGGAGCGAGCCGCCGACCGGGGTCGTGGCCTGGGCCGCGACATAGCCGGTGTTACAGGTGCGCTGGTACAACGTCGTGGTGCGCGTGCACCAGGCTTTCTGCCCCGGCCCCAGCGGGCCGACGGTGCAGATGTCGCCCAGCACGCTGTCGGTGACGGTTACGTTGCTCAGCCAGGCGTCGCCGGTGTTGGTCACCTCATAGGTGTAGGTGACGGGGCCGCCCGGCAACACCTGCGGCGCGCCGGCCCGTTTGAGGATCGAGACCCTGGCCCGGGCATAGCCGAAGTCGGCGAAGAGGAAGCTCTGGCCGGCGCCGAGGTTGACCGGGTAGGGGTTGGGGCCGTAGGCGGCGCTGGTGAAGACGAAGCCGTGCAGCGGGCGACCGGCATCGAAGTTGGCGGCGGACACGCGGGCCTGGTAGCTGCCCGCAGGCAGGCCGTCGAACAGATACAGCCCGCCGCCGCTGGTGACATCGGTGGCGATGATGTTGTTGCCGGCATCCAGCAACTCGACCAGCACGCCGTCGATGCCCGGCTCGCCCGCGTCCTGGATGCCGTCCAGGTCGAGGTCGCGCCAGACGGTGTCGCCGATGGAGGAGTTGGCCGTGATCGTCTCGTAGTTGGCGTCATCGGCGTCCTGCACCAGGGTGTTGCCGTAATAGCCGCCGGTGGTGGCGCGGTTGAAGTGCTGGCCGGCCTGGGCGGGCAAGGGGCCGATGGTGCAGGTGTAGCTGGCGCCGGTGGCCAGGGGGTTCGGGATCGGGCTGCACGAGCCGAGCGGGTAGCGGCTGTCGGTCAGGCTCACGTTTTGCAGCGGCACGTTGCCCACGTTGACGATGATGAAGCGGAAGTAGACATCGCCGCCCGGCATGGCCTGCGGCCCCGGCGCGGCGTCGGCATCCTGCCAAGTGGCCGCCCCATCCACCGACACCAATTTCTCGATGTCGATGGCCGGGCGAGCAGGGGCGTAGTAGTTGGCGTCGTCGGTGTCGCGCACGGGGATGCCCTCGTATTCGCCGGTGGCGATGGCCGTGTTGGTGTGCACGCAGCCTTCGACCTCGGTGGCGACGGTCGCGATGATGCACTGGTAGCTGGCGCCCGGAGCGAGGGGGTTGGGGATGGGGTCGCAGCTATTGAGCGGGTAGACCGTATCCGTCAGGGCCACGTTGTAGAGCGGCACCCCGCCCGTGTTCGTCACCACGAAGCGGTAGAAGACCCTGTCACCCACCCGGCTCTGTGGCCCTGGCGAGATGTCGGCATCCTGCCAGGTGGCCTGTTCGTCGACCGAGACGTATTTCTCGACATCGATGGCCGGTCGCGTCGGAGCGTTGTAGTTGGCGTCGTCGCTGTCGCCCACGGGGATGTCATCGTAGACGCCGGTGGTGCGGGCGGTGTTGGTGTGCTGGCCGAGTTGGGCGGTGGTGGGGCCAAAGGTGCAGGTGTAGACGGCAGCCGGGGCCAGGGGGTTGGGGATGGCCGGGCAGCCGCTGACATCGTAGACCGAATCGCTAAGGGTGACGTTCGAGAGTGGGACGTTGCCGATGTTGGTGATGACGAAGCGGAAGTAGACGGCCTGGCCGGCTGTGGTCAGGGGGCCGGGCAGGACATCGGCATCCTGCCAGGTTTGCTGACTATCGACCGAGACCAGTTTTTCCAGGTCGATGACCGGGCGAGGCGGGGCGTAGTAGTTGGCGTCGTCGGCGTCGGTGAGGGTGTCGTTCTGATAGACGCCGGTGGTGACGGCGGTGTTGGTGTGTTGGCCCACCTCGGCCAGCAATGGCCCAATCACACAGCTGTAGCTGGCGCCCGGAAGCAGCGGGTTGGGGAGGGCGGGGCACGAACTGAGGTCGTAGCGATTGTCGCTGAGGGTGAGGTTGTAGACCGGGACATTGCCCACGTTCGTGATCGCGAAGCGGAAGTAGACATCGCCCCCAGCAGCGACGGATGGCCCCGGCGGCAGGTCGGCATCCTGCCAGTTGCCCGCTTTGTCCACCGAGACGTATTTCTCCAGGTCGATGGCGGGGCGCGTGGGCGCGAAGTAGTTGGCGTCGTCGCGGTCGCTGACCACATCATTGCCATAGGCGCCAGTGGCGGTGGCCGTGTTCAGGTGCTGGCCGACCTGGGCCGACACCGGGCCGTGGAAGCAGGAGAAGCTCTGGCCGGGGGCCAACAGGGCAGGCGGCGTGCAGCCGACGAGGGTGTAGAGGCTGTCGGTCAGGGTCAGGTTGCTCAGGGTCACATTGCCGGTGTTGGTGACGATGAAGCGGTAGTAGACGTTGCCCCCGGCCACTGCCTGCGGCCCCGGCGGGGCGTCGGCATCCTGCCAGGTGGACTGGTTATCGACCGAGACCAGCTTTTCCACGTCGATGGCGGGCGAGGCGGGGATGGGCGTCGGCGTCCAGGTGGGCGTATTCGTCGGCGTCCAGGTGGGGGTGGGGGTGCGGGTGGGAGTGGAGGTGGGCGTCCAGGTGGGGGTAGGAGAAGGCGTCCAAGTGGGTGTGGGTGTGGGTGTGGCGGTGCGAGTGGGGGCCGGGGTGTTGGTGGGGGTGGGCGTCGGCGCGAGGTAGTTGGCGTCATCGCTGTCGCCCACGGTGGTCTGCTCGTAGCGCCCTGTTACTCTGGCCGTGTCGGTGTGTTGGCCCGCCTGGGCCGGCACAGGGCCGTGGATGCAGGTGTGGCTCTGGCCGGGCAGCAGGGGGTTGGGGATGTTGCAGCCAACCACGGCATAGACGCTGTCGGTCAACGTCACATCGCTCAGGGGCACGTTGCCCACGTTGGTGATGACGAAGCGGAAGTAGACGGGGTCCCCGACCATCGCCTGCGGCCCCGGCGGTGCGTCGGCATCGTGCCAGGTCGTCTGCCCATCCACCGAGACGTATTTCTCGATGTCGATGGCAGGCTCGGAGGGGACGTAGTAGTGGGCGTCGTCGCTGTCGGTGACGGTGGTTTGCTCGTAGCGGCCGCTGGTGCGGGCCGTGTCGCGGTGCATGCCCAGCTGGGCGGCCTCCGGCCCGATGGTGCAGGTGTAGCTGGTGGCCGGCGCCAGGGGGTTGGGGATGGCCGGGCAGCCGCTGGTGGGGTAGACATCGTCGCTCAGGGTGACATCGCTGAGCGGGACATTGCCGGTGTTGGTGATGACGAAGCGGAAGTAGATGGCCCCGCCCTCGCTGGCTTGCGGGCCGGGCGGGTTGTCGGCGTCGTCCCAGGTTTGCTGGTTGTCGACCGAGACGTATTTCTCGATGTCGATGGCCGGCTGTGGCGGCGCGTAGTAGTTGGCGTCGTCGGCGTCGGTCAGGGTGGCGCCGTCGTAGACGCCGCTGGCCGTGGCTGTATCCGTGTGTTGGCCGGCCTGGGCGGGCACGGGGCCGTGCCAGCAGGTGTAGGTCTGGCCGGGGAGTAAGAGGCCGGGCGGGTTGCAGCGGTCGAGGAGGTAGGCATTGTCGGTCAGGGTCAGGTTGGTCAGGGGCACGTTGCCAGTGTTCTTCAGCTCGAAGCGGAAGTAGACGGCCGCACCGGCCACCGTTTGCGGGCCGGGCGGGAGGTCGGCATCGTGCCAGGTGGCCTGGTTATCGACCGAGACGAACTTCTCCAGGTCGAGGCCCGGCTCCGGCGGGATGGAGGTGGGCGTCCAGGTGGGGGTGGAGGTGGGCGTCCAGGTGGGGGTGTGGGTAGGAGTCCAGGTCGGCGTCGGCGTCCAGGTGGGGGTGGAGGTGGGCGTCCAGGTGGGGGTGGGGGTGTTGGTGGGGACGGGGGTGTTGGTGAGGGTGGGCGTGGGGGTGGGCGTGGGGGCGATGTAGTTGGCATCGTCGGCGTCGCTCACGGTCACATCGCCATAGCGCCCCGTCACCCTGGCCGTGTTGGTGTGCTGGCCCGCCACCGCCGTCACCGGCCCATGCCAGCAGGTGTGGCTCTGGCCGGGCTGCAAAGGATCGGGGATGGTGCAACCAACCAGGGTGTACATGCTGTCGGTCAGGGTGACGTTGCTGAGCGGGACATTGCCGGTGTTCGTCACCACGAAGCGGAAGTAGACGGGCGTCCCGGCCTGGGTTTGCGGGCCGGGGGGTGTGTCGGCGTCGTACCAGGTGGCCTGCCCATCCACCGAGACGTATTTCTCCACGTCGATGGCCGGTTCGGAAGGCGCGTAGTAGTTGGCGTCGTCGGTATCGCGCACGGTCGTCGCCTCGTAGCGGCCCGTGGCTGTGGCCGTATCGGTGTGCTGGCCGACCTGCGCCGCCACCGGCCCGTAGTAACAGGTGAAGCTCTGCCCCGGCGCCAGCGGGAAGGGGACGATGCAGGTGGGGCCGAGCGGATACACACTGTCGCTGAGGACGACGTCGGTCAGGGTCACATTGCCGGTGTTGGTGATCACGAAGCGGAAGAAGACCGGCCCGCCCAGCGGCGCCTGGGGGCCTGGCGGGTTGTCGGCGTCGTGCCAGGTCTCCCGACCATCGACCGAGACGTACTTCTCGACATCGATGGCTGGCTGCGCCGGCGCGTAGTAGTTGGCGTCGTCGGCGTCGCTGACGGTGAGATCCGTCCATTGCCCGCTGGTGGCGGCCCGGTTGGTGTGCTGTCCCACCACCGCCGTGATCGGCCCGATGATGCAGGTGTAGCTGGCGCCAACGGCCAGGGGGTCGGGGATGGGGCTACACCCGGCCAGATTGTAGATCGTGTCGGTCAGGGTGACGTTGCTGAGCGGGACATTGCCCGTGTTGGTAACGACAAAGCGGAAGTAGACATCGCTGCCGGCGGTGGTAGATGGCCCCGGCGGTGTGTCGGCATCCTGCCAGCTTTGCTGGTCATCGACCGAGACGTATTTCTCCACGTCGATGGCGGGCGGCTGGTAGAGACCGGCGTCCCACTGCAACTGGTTGTCGCCTGCCAGGATGGTAATGACGGCGGTGTTGCCGGTGGCCGTGTTGGCGTCGCTGTCTTTCGTGTCATCGCCACCCTGGTCGCGCAGGGTGAAGAGGTAGTTGGCTGGCAGGTAGAAATGGACATAGTACGAGCCGGGGAGCAGGTCGCAGAAGAGATAACGTTCGTTATCGTCGGTCGCCCGCCCGCCCTGCGAGGCCCAATTGCCATCCACCAGTTTGAACAGCTCCACCCGAACGCCGCTCACACCCGTCTCGGCGCCCTCCTGGATGCCGTTGCGGTTGGTGTCCAGCCAGACGTAATCACCCAGGCAGGCCAGCCGGGTATTGCCGAAGTCGAAATCGCCCAAAGATTGATCGACCAACGTCACCTGGTGGCTGCCGACGGCGGGATAGGTCTGCGCCCAACCGTTCTGCGGCTGCTCGGTTACGGTGTAGGTCCCCGGTTCCAGGTTGGCGAAGGTGTAGCGGCCGGCGCCATCACTGACGGCGGTGCGGTCGATGTTGTGCGGGCCGCCGCTGAGCCGGATCGTCCAACCGGGCAGGGCAGGCTCGCCGGCGTCCCAGACGCCGTCGCCGTCCAGGTCGCTCCATTTGCGCCCGGTCAGGCCCAGTTTGCCGCGGTTGCCAAAGCGCACCTGTTGTTGCTGCGGATAGCCGAGCACCAGTTCTTGTTCCAACGGCGTCGTGTTGACGTAGCCGGGATGGTTGTCGGCCTGCTCGACGACCTTGTAACGTCCGCCGATCAGGTCGGTGAAGGTCAGCCGGCCATTAGCGCCGGTGGTGCCACCGCGGTGCTGCGCCCAATCGTTGTTCTGCCAGATATAGAGCGCAAACTGCCAGCCGGGCAGCAGCGGCTCGGTTCCCTCGTCCCAGACGCCGTCGCCATCCTCGTCCAGGAACTTGAGGATCTCGAGCACAGAATACTGGCCGTTACCGAAATCCGCCCGCCATTGCGTCCAGGGGTCGGCCAGGGCGCGGGGCCGGGTCTGGCTAAGGGGGGTGCTGTTGACCCAGCCATTCTTCAAGGTCTCGGTCAGGCGGTAATCGCCAAAGCCGCTGACCTTGTCATGGAAGAAGGCATTGCCGTTGGCGTCGGTGACGGCGTTGAACTGGCCCTGGGGGGTATCGAGGGTGAAGGACCAGTTGGCCAGGTTGGGTTCGTCTTCCTGCTGCACGCCATCGAAGTTCCGGTCCTCGAACTTGTGGGCGATGATGAGATTGGTCGCGATCACCCAATCCTTTGTGGCTCGCGCCTGCACCGTCACCCGCGTCATCTGCCCCAACACCAACCGCTGCCAGGTGTCGGGGCTGAATTGCTCCACGAAGCGCGAGCCGGCCGGCAGATCCACCACCGCCGAAGCGGTGAGGACGGCCGAGCCGGGGGTGGCGCTGCTGACGGTGAACACGGCCTCGCCGTTGGCGTCGGTGACGGCGCTGGTGCGATCCAGGGTTCCGTATGTGGTGTTGACGTTGACGGTGTATCCCGCCAGCGGATAGACCCCCTTGCTCAGACGGACGGTGAAGCTGTGGCTCTGCTGGTAGGGCAGGAAGTTGGTGGCGCTGTTGGGCGTGATCGCCATCTGCACATTGCCCGGCTGATATTCGGGCGGCGGCGCCGCCGGCACCGAGGCCAGGATGGCGTTATAGGCATTGCGCACATTGGTATCGTAAGCGGTGTTGTAGATGGTGGCGTCGCTCTGATCCAGCAGCCAGCCATCGGTGAAGCGCCACACGGCCGCCTGCCGGGCCGCCTGCTGTACGGCGTCGTTGAGCGTGGGCGGGTAGTGCGTCACCAGCCAGGCCACGCGCCAATCCGAGAAGAAGCCGCCATCCAGACAGTAGCTGCGGGCATTGGTCTTGTCGCGGCTGTGGTGGAGGTCGGTGCAGAAGGCGTAGGCGATGTTGCCGCCGCCAAAATCCAACTTGCCCAGGGGTGTGTCCAGGATCTTCTTGACCCCGCCCTTCCACAGGTTGACGGAGATGGCGATGCTGGGGTTGGGGGCGTTGGTGGGGACGACCCAGGTGGCGTCGCCGCAAACAGCCGCATCCGAGTCGGAGGGCGCCAATCGCCACAATTCGGGCAGGATGGGCGAGATGACGGGGTCGGGCGCCGGTGTGGCTGCGGGCGCCGGGTCGCCGGGCGCCACCGGCGCCGGGTCAGGGCCGGCCGCCAGGGCCGCGCCCGGCGCGAGCATGAGCAGGGCGATCAGGAACAAAACCTGGTAGAGACGGCGACGCCACAAGCGCGGCGCGCCGGCCCGATTCGCCTCAGCGGAAAGCGGTTGCCAAGTCAGTGCAGACATGTCTTAGTCTCCTTAAAATCAGCAGGACAAAACAAAACGGCTGCCATTGTCCTTGTGCACGGGCAAGAGGGGGGGCGAGTGGTGTCAGTAGCGCCTGACATGCCTTGAACAAGGACAGAACCGCCATCGCCGGCCTTGGCGATGGTGTGTGCGAAAACCCCAAAAAGTGTTTCGATCAACGACAGAGGCACCGGCTCCCGGCGTTGTAGCCAGCGCCAGAGGCGCCAACCTCCACCTGAGCAAGCTCTCTTCATCCGTCATTATACGACCCAACTGCGTCCTGTCAAGCGGGGGTCGATTCGGGCGAGTACAAACTAATTGTCGATATATTGTCGATATTTATCTTGACAAGGGTGGCTTCCTGGTGCTATGATCGAGGCCGCCCCACCCTCGAACGCCATCTCACCCCCCATTTTCTGCCATGTCCAGCCGCAGCCCCGCCCGTATCGTCGTCATCGGCGCCGGCGTGGGTGGCCTCAGCGCCGCCGCCGCCCTGGCCCGCGCCGGCCTGGATGTCACCGTCCTCGAAGCCCATGTCTACCCCGGCGGTTGCGCCGGGACCTTCTACCACCAGGGCTATCGCTTCGAGGCCGGGGCCACCCTTGCCGGCGGCTTCTACCCCGGCGGCCCCATGGATCTGGTCGCCGGCGCCGCCGGCCTGGCCTCCTGGCCCGCCCATCCCGCCGACCCGGCCCTGATCGTCCACCTGCCCGACGGTCAACGAATTATCCGCTGGGGCGATGAACGCCGCCAGACCGAACACGAGCGCGCCTTCGGGCCAGAGTCCAACGCCTTCTGGCGCTGGCAGGAGCGCACGGCCGATGCCCTGTGGGATTTCGCCCTGCGGCTGCCGCCCTGGCCGCCACAAGCGCCCGCCCACCTGCTCGATCTGGCGCGGCAGGGCCTGGACTGGCTGGCCGCCGCGCCCACCGCCCGCCTTCATCCCGCGCTGCTGGCCGGCGCCTTCCTGCCGCTGTCGGCCTATCTGGGTCGAGCCTCCGAGGCCATGCGGCTGTTCATCGATGGCCAGCTTCTCATCGCCGCCCAAACCACCGCCGCCCACGCCAACGCCCTCTATGCCGCCGCCGCCCTGGACTTGCCCCGCCGCGGGGTCGTCCACCTGCAAGGTGGCATGGGCGCCATCGCCGCCAGCCTGGTCACGGCCATCCGCAACCACGGCGGCCGGGTCGAGTTCCGGCAAGAGGCGCAGCAGATCCGCCTGGAGCAGGGCCGGCCGGTCGGCGTCAAAACCAGGCGGGGCGATTTCCCCGCCGACCTGGTCATCGCCAACCTGCCGCCGTGGAACATCGGCCCCCTGCTCGGCGACGCCGCCCCCGCCCGCCTGCGCCGCTCGCCCTCGCTGCCGCAAGACGCCTGGGGCGCCTTCATGGTCTATGTTGGCTTCGACGACGCCCTGGCGCCCGCCGATCTGCCCCTGCACCACCAGGTCATCGTCCGCCGGCCGCTGGCCGAGGGCAACACCGCCTTCCTCTCCCTCAGCCCGGCCTGGGATGCAAGCCGCGCTCCAGCCGGGCGCCGCGCCCTCACCATCAGCACCCACACCGCCTTGCAGCCCTGGTGGGAGCTGCACCAACACGACCCCGCCGCCTACGCCGCCCACCGCCAGGCCTACACCGACCGCCTGCTGAGCGCTGCCGAGCGCGTCCTGCCCGGTCTGCGCCAGGTTGCCGACCTTATCCTGCCCGGCACCCCCGTCACCTTCCAGCGTTTCACCCGCCGGCGGCAGGGCTGGGTGGGCGGCTTCCCCCAGACCAACCTGTTCCGCACCTGGCCGCCGCAGCTGGCGCCCGGCCTGTGGATGGTTGGCGACAGCATCTTCCCCGGCCAATCCACCGCTGCCGTGGCCCTGGGCGGGCTGCGCGTGGCGAGGGCGGCGGCCCGGTCGTTGGGCGTCGAGATCGACCTGCGCGCCCCTGCCGGCGCCATCGTCCCGGCGCCGCTCATCGCCCCCGCCCTGTCATGACGGCCGCAGCGCCAAACTGTGGTACAAATGCGCCATGTCGCTCCGGCTTCGCCTCACCCTTTGGTATAGCACGCTCCTCGCCGTGCTCCTGGCGCTGATCGCCGTCATCTCGCTGGCGCTGGTGCGCGCCAGCGTCTTGGCTGATGTGAACAATGAAATCCAACGCAAGGGCGACCAGATCGCCAGCGTGCTGGAAATGGGTGCGCCTAGCGCCCCCATGTCCAGCCTCTTGGAGTCAGCCATCAGCGATTCGTTTGCCCCCGAGATGTATGTGCTGGTGCGGAAACTCGACCGGCGCGTGGTCTACCGTTCGACCAACCTGGCCAACCGGCTGATTCCACTGCCTGACCCGCAGTTCGAACAGGCCACGCAAGGGCGCAATGGCTTCTACTCGCTTTCATTCCAGCGGCCCAACGACCTGCGTGTCTATTTCCGGCCCGTCCACTTTGGCGGCGACATCATTGGCATCGTCCAGATCGGTCGCACCCTGGCCACCGAGCAAGCCATCCTCCGGCGGCTGACCATCAGCCTGTTCTGGATCTGCGCCGCGGCCCTGGCCCTGGCTGCGGGTGTGGGCTACTGGCTGGCGGGCGTGGCTTTGCGCCCCATCCAGCAGGCCACCGCCACTGCCCTCGAGATCACCCGCACCGGGCGGCTGGACCGCCGCGTTCCCGTCAGCCGCGCCCGCCAGGATGAGATCGGCGCCCTCATCAGCACCTTCAACGAAATGCTGGTGCGGCTGCAAGAGCTGTTCGAGCGCCAACGGCGCTTTTCCGGCGACATCAGCCACGAACTCCGCACCCCCCTCACCGCCATCCTCGGCAACACCACCCTCCTCAAGCGCGGGGCCGCGCTCCCGCCCGAAGAGCAGGCAGACATGCTGGACGAGATCGAAGCCGAAGCCCAGCACATGCGCCGCTTGATCACCGACCTCCTCCTCCTGGCCCAGGCCGACGCCGGTCTCGCCATCCAGCACGAGCGGGTGGAGTTGAACGCCCTCTTGCAGGATGTCTATCGCCAGGCCCAACGCCGCGCCGGCGACCGCAACCTGAGCATCGTCCACCAAGAACCGGCCCCCAACCTACCGGTTGTCGTCCTCGGCGACGCCGACCGTCTGCGCCAGGCCCTGGTCAATCTGGTCGAGAACGCCATCCGCTACACGCCGCCCACAGGCCGGATCGACCTCAGCCTGCGAATCATCGGCGGGCAGGCCGAGATCGCCGTCAGCGACAGCGGCCAGGGCATCGCCCCCGAAGACCTGCCGCACATTTTCGACCGTTTCTACCGCGCCGACAAAGCCCGCACCCGCGCCGATGGTGGGGCCGGGCTGGGGCTTTCGATTGTGCATTGGGTGGTGGAGGCGCACTGGGGCGAGATCGCCGTCGAATCCACGCCGGGCGAAGGCTCCACCTTCCGTATCCGGCTGCCGCTGGCCGAGCGCGCCCCCGCCGCCGGCCCCGTCGCACCCCCGGCATGACCCTCACCCCGGCCCTGGTGCGCTGGCTGCAAGGCGACGAAGCCGCCCCCTGGCTGGCCGAACTCAGCGCCCGCCCCCCTGCCGACGCCGAGCTTCTGCCCACCCTCGACCGGCTGCGCCGCCATCTCCCGTCCGACCGCGCCGCCGCCCTGGTCGAGACCGCCCGCCTGCGCCAGCGCGCCGCCGCCAAATTCCCGCCGACGGCCAGGCGCATGTTCTTCAGCCGCCCCGCCCTGGAACAGGCCAGCCCCGCCGCCGTCGCCGCCCACACCGCCCGGCGCTTCGCCAGCATGGACTGGGTAGCCGATCTGGGCTGCGGCTTGGGCGGCGATAGCCTGGCCCTGGCCGCCGCCGGCCCGAACGTCCTGGCGGTGGACTCGGACCTGCTGGCCCTGGCCCTGGCGCAGGCCAACGCCCGCGCCCTGGCCCCGCCCGGCCGCCTGCACCTTGTCCTCGGCGATGTCACCCGCCCGGCCTGGCGCGCCCCCGCCGCCTGGGCCGACCCCGGCCGTCGCACTGACGCCGGCCGCATCTTCGACCCCGACCGCCTGCAGCCGCCCCTGGCCGCCCTGCTCGCCCTGCATGAGGCGACCCCCCACCTGGGGATCAAGCTCATGCCCGGCCTGCCTCATGCCGCCATCCCGCCCGGCGCCGAAGCCGAGTGGATCAGCCTGGACGGCGAACTGAAAGAAGCGGTGTTGTGGTTCGGCGACCTGGCCGGCGCGCCCGTCCGCCGGGCCACGCTCCTCCCGGCCGGCGTCGAGATCACGGCCGGCGGGGCGCAGGCGGCGGTGCGACCTCCGGGCGGCTGGCTGTACGAACCCGACCCGGCTGTGATCCGGGCAGGGGCGGTGGGCGACCTGGCCGTGCAGATCGGCCTCTGGCAGGTCGACCCCGACATCGCCTATCTCTCTGGCGATGACCTGCACCCCACCCCCTTCGCCCGCGCCTGGGCCATCCTCGAACACCTCCCCTTCGATCTCAAGGCCCTCAACCGGCGCCTGCGCGCCCTGGGCGGCCAGGTGGTGGCCGTGAAGAAGCGCGGCTCACCCCTCGACCCCGAATCCTTCCGCCGCCGCCTGTTCCATCAGCCCGGCGGGAGGCCGTTGGTGGTGGTGGTCACGCGGGTGGGGGGCAGGCCGTGGGTGTTGATCGGCGAAGAAAGGCAGGGGGTGGTAGTTGAACGGTGAGGGTAGGCGATGACCTTTTTCGCTTGCAGTCTATCAGCCAGTGGCGTATAATGAGGTTATGGTTTTCATCGAAACGCCGCTATTCACCAAGTTGGTGTCCGATTATTTGAGCGATGAGGAATACGCCGAATTGCAGCAAGTGATATTGCTGCGTCCAGAAGCCGGAACAGTCATCCCGGGTAGTGGCGGTCTTCGCAAACTCCGGTGGGCAGTCGGACAACAAGGCAAGAGAGGTGGGTTGCGCGTGATTTATTACTGGGTGACAGCCGACTCGATCATCTACCTCTTGTTTCTCTATCGAAAGAATGAACAAGAGGACTTGACACCCGATCAACTTAGCGTTTTGCGCCGTTTGATCAAGGAGTACCTGACATGAATGAACAAGATTTCGCAATGCTCGTCGAAAGTGTCAAACAAGCAGGCGCCATCCGCCGTGGCGCGCTTGCGCCTGGACGCACCTTCGAGTTTTCGCCGCTCGATGTCAAAGCAATCCGTACCCGCCTGCAGAAGTCGCAGACTGAGTTTGCACAGATGATTGGCGTGAGCGTCGCCACCCTCCAAAACTGGGAGCAAGGGCGACGCAAACCGGAAGGCCCGGCCCGTGCGTTGCTGCAAGTGGCGCTTCGGAATCCGGAAGCGGTCGCCGAAGCACTGTCCGGCGAAGCGACGGTTGCCTGACCTGGCACCGGCATTGGAGGCATCCAGAATGACAGGCAAAGACTATTTGATGATCAGCGAAGGCGCCCTGTTCCCAACTTGACTTGAAAACAGGTGATGTGCACGCTATAATGACATCGAATGCACGGAGATTTCTGTGTTGAATTTCTGCTCAAGGTGATCGACCAACCATGATTACAGCCACCATTACTGAAATCATCGACGACTTACGAGCTGCAGATGAGATTACTCGTCGCTTCGAACGCGTTTACTGGTTAAGCTCCTCCGATTTCTACGATCTCTACCACCAGGGCTTGTTGGATGATGGGGAACACCTGGAGGATTTCACGATGTGGGCAGGCTTTTATGAAATCGCTCTGGAACGCGAACGGGCCTTGCAGCAGATCTCGCAACGACGTGCGCAACATCTTCGTCGGCAAGCTGGTCAGGGCCTGATCAAGATCGAGCCGCCCGAACCGATGCTTGCGATGGCATAAGGTGCCACCCTGATGTCGTTTCCCTCGCGCCCTGAGTATGAAAAACTTCTTTACGGGTTGGTAGACGCCTATCCTAATGAAATTGCCGTCTCGACGCTTCGCTTGTTTAGTGTCAGCGCGTTGACCGCAACCGTCCAGGGTGAGGTTCAGTTTTATAATGGCCTGAGCTTGCGCGTCTTTGAGGTCGTAGATTTTGGGTTGGGGCGAGTTGTGCAGTACAGCTATACCATTTTTGCCGAAACACAACGCGTGCGCTGGTACGATCCGCAGCCGCATGCTGAAATTCCTGCACTGGCGCATACCTTCCCACATCATTTGCACGATCATCCCGATATCAAACACAACCGACAACCAGCGCCGCGAATCAGTTTCGTCCAACCCAATATCGAGGTTCTCGTCGATGACTGCCGTGAACTTGGGAAACGGTTGCCTGAAATCCTCGAAATGATGGGAGATGTAGACTGATGGCCTCGCTCTCAGCAGTATCGCTGTTTGAAGTAAGCGTCCACATCGGCCGCCTCCTGCTCACCCGCGGCCTCACCATCGCCCTGGCCGAATCCTGCACCGGCGGGTTGCTGGCCAGCGCCCTGACCGATGTGGCCGGCAGCTCGGCCTATGTGTTGGGCGGCGTCGTCTCCTACAGCAACGAGGCCAAGATGCGGCTGCTGGGCGTGCACGAGAGCACACTGCTGGCCCACGGCGCCGTCAGCCCGCAGGCGGCAGCAGAGATGGCGCAGGGGGCGCGGCGGCTGTTCGGCAGCGACCTGGCCGTGGCCGTGACGGGCATCGCCGGGCCGGGCGGGGGGACGGTGGAGAAGCCGGTGGGGCTGGTCTATCTCCACCTGGCCGGCCAGGACGCCGGCTGGGGCGAGCGCCATGTCTGGCCTTACGACCGCCTGGGCAATAAACTGGCGTCGGCGGCGGCGGGGTTGGGGATGGTGGGGCGGTTTTTGGGGGAGAGGGTGGAGAGTGGGGATTGGAGATTGGCGGGTGGAGATTGGAGATTGGAGATTGGGGGCCAGCCGGTGGTGGTGGAGGCGAGTTGGCGCCAGGGGAGGTGGCGGGTGGGGGCGGTGTGGCTGGCGGGGCAGCGGCGGGAAGTGGTGGGGCAGGGGCGGCAGGGGCCGGAGGCGGACGGGATGACCAGCGTCATGGTCGAGTTGGCCAGCGGGGCGCGCCTCGAGTTGTGGGTGGATGTAGGGCGGGGGGAGTGGCGGGTGGGGAGGGTGTGGGAGGTGGAGAGGGCGGTGTAGGTGGAGTTCGCACGCCCACGTGCGAATGGCAATGCCGATTGCGGAGTTCGCACGCCCACGTGCGAACGGGCAAGGCCGATCGCGGAGTTCGCACGCCCACGTGCGAACAGGAAAACAGAACGACGCCCGCGTCCGACCTCACGGCCGCAAAATCATCGGCATCACCACCCGATAACGGACGGTCGGCGTCGCCGTTGCCGTTGGCGTGACGGTTAGCTCCTCGGTCGCCGTCGGTGTGCTGGTCGGCTCCTCGGTCGGCGTCGGCGTGCTCGTCGCCTCGTCCGTTGGCGTCGCGGTCGGCGTACTTGTCGCTTCTTCCGTCGGCGTCGGTGTGCCGGTCGGCTCCTCCGTCGGCGTGCTCGTCGCCTCTGTGGTCGGCGTCGGGCTGCCCTCGGCCGGCCCCAGCTTGATACGCTGCGACGTCGTCTGCCCGCCCACCACGAAGAGCGGCGTCACCGTCGCCGTCTGATAGCCCGTCTGCTCGGCCCGGAGCTGATACTGGCCCCAGGGCAGCAGCAAGCTGAACCCACCAGCCTCATCCGTCGTGACGCTGCCCACCGGCTGCCCGTTCCGCGTCAGGGCCGTGACCGCGGCGCCGGCGAGCGGCGTCCCGCCCAGGTCGGTCACATTCCCCGATAGATAACCCTGCTGGCTTAGCGATTCGATGGCGCGGCGGATGTTGACGATCCCCCAGCCAAAGAGATTGTTGGGCGAACCATCGACATCGGCCCCGCCGCAGGCGAAGCTGACGACCGGATCGGCGGTCATCTGCACGATGGCCTTGACCATGTCCGTCTGCCCGATCAGGCCGGGTGCGGCGTCCAATAGCAGGGCCACCACGCCCGCCACGTGCGGCCCGGCCATGCTGGTGCCCGAAAGCGGCAGATAGTCGTCGCCCGGCACACTGGAGATGACGCTGACGCCGGGCGCACTCACATTCGGTTTGATATACGTTTGCCCGTTGTAGGTGACGGGGCCGCGGCTGCTGAAACTGGCCAGGGCATCGCTGGCATTGGTCGCGCCCACCGAGAACGAGCGCGGATAGATGGGGGCGGGGTTGGTGACCGAACTGCACGAATTGCCGGAGTTGCCGGCCGAAACCACCACCACGATGCCGGAGGCGTCGGCGGCGTTCACGGCCGGCTCGATGGCGCCAAGCTGGCTGGTGGTGCAGCCCTCATCCGGTGGGCAGCCCCACGAATTGTTCATCACATCCGGCGCTTTGCTGGGGTCGCCGTCGGTCATGGGGTCGCCGCCCAGCGGGTAGGGCGCCGTCAACCACTCGAAACACTCGATGTAGGTGGAAGGCCGGCCCCAGCCGTTGTCCATGTTGCGGCACGAGATCCACTTCGCTCCCGGCGCCACCCCCACCGCATAGCTGGCCCCGGCCGGCCAGTTGGGGGCAGTCGAAGCCAGGTCGTTGCCCACCATCGTCCCCATGGTGTGGGTGCCGTGGCCGTCGTCATCACACGGCGCCAGGCTGTCGTAACCGCACGCGTTGCCGGGGTCGGCGGGCGGCACATCCTCGTGGATGCTATCGTGCCAGTTGTAGTTGTGATCGGCGGTCTGCGTCCCTGCATCCCACCCCCGGTACTTATCCTTGATCGCCTCGTGCTTCCAATCGTAGCCCGTATCCTGACCAGAGACGATGATCCCGGCCCCGGTGTAGCCCTGCGACCAGGCCCACGGTGCCTGCACCCGCTGCACGCCCCAGGTGATGCTAGTCGCCTCGCCCGCGGCCTGGTCGGAGACAGGCAGCGGCTCAGCCGAGCGATAGGCGGCGTCGGAGACTAGCTTTTTCACGCCGGGCAAGGCCAGCACGCGGTCGATCTGCGCTTGCGTCAGCTCGGTCTGGATGGCGTTCACGATCCAGAAACGGCGATAACTTGCGCCCATGCGATCCAGCTCAGCCAGCACGGGCGCCTGTGTGCGTAGCGCCTGCCGGCGCAGGGCATCGTAGACCCAACGCCCGCGCGCCTCCTTGTCCGGCAGCCGATAGGCCGGGCTGAGGTCGGTCGCCTCGCCCAAGACGATGAGCACAGCGGCGCGGTCGCTCTGGCGTAGCTCTTGCACAATCCGGCTATCGAGACGGGGGTCGGGCCGGGCGGCCAGCGGCGAGCCAATGACCACCAGGCTGGCGGCGATGACAAACACGATGGCTATTGCAAAAATGTATGTGCGCATAGTGGTTTGGAAATTGGAGATTGGAGATTGGAAATTGGAGATTGGAGATTGGAGATTGCCACCTGCCACTTGCGACCTGACACCTGCCACCCCCTACTTCACCACCTTCAAATTCGCCAGCGACGCCAGCAGACGCTTGATCCCGGCGTTGGGGAAGGCGATGGAGACCTCTTCATCGTCGCCGGTGAGCCGCGAGGTGATGACCGTGCCCTCGCCGAACTTGGGGTGACTGACGCGCTGGCCGGGGCTGTAGCGAAGCTGGCCGCTGGGAGCCAAAGTCGCTCCCGGCCGGCGGTCGTTGCCCCAGGTCGTCATCTGGCGGTGGGCGGTGCGCAGGTCGGCGTTGCCGCCGATAAGACTGCGGGGCACATCGCCCAAGAAACGCGAGGGTTGGGCGACATCGCTGCGCCCCCAGGTGCCGCGGCGGAAGGTATGGAGCAGGTAGAGGCGGTTCTCGGCCCGGGTGATGCCCACATAGGCCAGCCGGCGTTCTTCTTCCAGGGCATCGGGGTCCTCGAACGAATTGCTGTGCGGCAGCAGACCTTCTTCGACGCCGGTCATGAAGACGATGCCGAATTCCAGGCCCTTGGCCGCGTGCAGGGTCAGCAACACGGGCGCTTCGGCCCCTGCTTCCAGGTTATCGACATCGCTAACCAGGGCGACCTCTTCCAGGAAGGCATCCAGGGCCAGGTCCACCGGCATCTCCTCGTAGACACTGGCCACCGTGCGCAATTCCTGGACGTTCTGCCAGCGATCTTCGCCCTCAGAGGTGCCATCTTGCAGCCACTCGCGGTAGCCGGAACTTTCGAGCACACGGTCGAGCAGTTGGCCGGGCGAGATGGCGGCGCGCAGGTCGATCCAATCGCGCAGCATGGCATAGAATTCGAGCAACGGGGCAATGGTGGCTTTGGTGAGCGGGTGATTGCCGGCCCGCTCGATCAAGGCGGGGTCAGCATCGCGGCCCAGAATCTGCATGGCCTGATAAACGCTGATATCGAGCGAAGTTGCCCATCTGCTAAGACGTTCGACCGTGGTCTCGCCGATACGCCGGGGCGGGACATTGATGATCCGGCGCAGGCTGATATCGTCGTTGGGGTTGTGGATCAGCCGCACATAGGCCATCACATCCTTCACCTCTTTGCGGCCATAGAAACGCGTGGCCCCTACCAGCCGGTAGGGCATCCCCCGCCGCACAAAGGCTTCTTCCAGCGCCCGCGATTGGGCGTTCGTCCGGTACATGATGGCGCACTCGCCGGGCTTGGCCTGGCGCGCCGTCTTCAGCCGGCTGATCTCGTCGATGATGAAGTTGCCCTCGTCGTGCTCGTCGTAGGCCTGATGCACGGTGATGGCCGCACCCGTCCCGCGGTCGGTGAACAACTGCTTGGGGGTGCGATGCCGGTTGCGCTGGATGACGGCGTTGGCGGCGTCGAGGATGGTCTGGGTGGAGCGGTAGTTTTGCTCCAGCAGGATGACGGTCGCATCGCCGTAGTCCTTGCGGAAACGCTCGACATTGCGGAAGTCCGCCCCCCGCCAGCGGTAGATCGACTGGTCTTCATCCCCGACTACGAAGACATTGCGGTGATGGCCCGACAGCAGCTGCACCATCTCGTACTGGGCCGAGTTGGTGTCCTGGAACTCGTCCACCAACACATACTCGAAGCGCCGTTGATAGTGCTGGCAAATGTCGGCGTGGTCGCGCAGCATGAAGACCGTCTTCATCAGCAGGTCGTCGAAATCGACGGCGCTGCTGACCCCCAGCAAATGCTGATAACGTTCGTAGACGCGGGCGACGATTTCCTCGCGGTAGGTGGGGGTCGGATAATCGGCGGGGGTGATCAGTTCGTTCTTGGCGCGGGAGATGGCGGCATGAAGGGCGCGAGGGCTGTTCCGTTTCTCATCGATATTCAAGTCCCGCAGCGCCTGTTTGACCACCTCCAACTGGTCATCGCTATCGAAGATGACATAGCGCGGGTTGAGACCGATGCGCTCGGCCTGGATGCGCAGCAGGCGGGCGCAGATGCGATGGAAGGTGCCCAGCATCATCCCGCTCAGGCTCCCGCCCAGGTTTCCACCCCCGGCCAGCAGTTCTTCCGTGCGTTCGCGCATCACCTCGGCGGCCTTGTTGGTGAAGGTGACGGCCAGGATGCGGTACGGCTCGACCCGTAGTTCCTGCACCAGCCAGGCGATGCGGTGGGTGAGGACGCGCGTCTTGCCCGACCCCGGCCCGGCCAGCACCAGCACCGGCCCGGCGGTGGTGGTGACGGCCTGTTTTTGTGGTTCGTTGAGTTTGTCGATGAGGGACATGCGGTTGGTTGTTGGAGATTGGTTATTGGAGATTGGTTATTGGAGATTGGAGATGGCGCATGATGCGGACATGTCACTATGGCAGATCACGGAACACGCAACACGCAACACGCACCCCCTACCCCTCATCTTCGCCGCGGAAGAGGCGGCGGTAGCTGTCCCAGCGGGCGGGGGAGATGTCGCCCTGCTCGACGGCGGCGCGGACGGCGCAATCGGGTTCGTGCAGGTGGGTGCAGAAGCTGAAGCGGCAGGCGGAGGCGTGGCGATGGATCTCCGGGAAGTAGTCCGAAAGCTCTTCCGGCCGCACGTCCCACAGGCCCAACTCGCGCAGGCCGGGCGTATCGGCAATATAGCCGCCGGCAGAGAGCGGATGAAGTTGGGCGGCGCGGGTGGTGTGGCGGCCCTTGCCGATGTGCATCACCTCGCCCACGCGCAGGTTCAGGCCCGGCTCGATGGCGTTGATCAACGACGATTTGCCCACGCCCGACGGCCCGGCCACAACGGTGATGCGGTCGGCCAGATGGTTGCGCAGCTCTGCGATGCCCAGGCCGGTCTCGGCGCTGGTGTAGAAGACGGGATAGAGGTTCTCGTACAGCCCGAACAGGTCGCGGGCCGCCGCCGCTCCCACTAGATCGACCTTGTTGATGGCGATGAAGATAGCTTCGAGTTCGGAAGCCTCGGCCGCGACCAGAAAGCGGTCGAGCAGACGCAGGTGGGGTTCAGGCTGGGCGGCGGCGAAGACGATCATCAGTTCGTCGGGGTTGGCCAGGATGACATCCTCGTAGGGATGGCTGCTGTCGGGACGCAGCCGCGAGAGCACGCGCTCCCTCGGTTCGATCTGCTCGATGACGCCCGTCCTGGTGGCTTCGCCGTGCGGCTGGAAGGCCACGCGGTCGCCCGCGGCCAGGAGCGTGCTGCGGCGCTCGGCCCGCTTCAACCGCCCGGCCACCTTGCACTGCCAGAGCGAGCCGTCCTCGGCCTGGAGATCAAAGAAATCCGAATAAACGCGCAGTACGATGCCTTGCATGAAATGACACAAATGGGGGAAACACAGATAAGCTCTATGCTTGCCGGCAGCAGCGCCCGCAGATGGTCTGGCAGGCCACGGGCCAGCCTGGCGTCACACCAACGCCGGCCGCTTGCAGCAGCGTGGCCGTGACTGGCAGCGGCAGGCCCATGATCGAGGCGGCGCAGCCATCGAAGCTGGCCACCGGGCTGAAGCCGGCGTGCTGGATGGCGTAGGCCCCGGCTTTGTCGAAGGGGTCGCCGCTGGCGATGTAGGCGTCGATCTCGGCGTCCGTGTAATCGCGCATCGTCACCTGGCTGGTGTGCAGGGCCGAGTTCAGGCGGCCGGGCTGGGCCACGGCCACGGCGCTGATCACCTGGTGCGGGGCCAGGCGCAAGGCCGACAACATGCGCCGGGCGTCGGCGGCGCCGGCCGGTTTGCCCAGGATCTGCCCAGCGAGGACGACGATGGTATCGGCAGCCAATACGATCTCACCGGGATGCCGCCCGGCCACGACCCGGGCTTTGGTCTCGGCAAGGCGGCGGGCGTGATCGGCGGGCGCTTCGGCGGGCAGGGCGCTTTCATCGATGTCAGCGGCGGCGATGACGAAGTCCGGGGTCAGACAAGCCAGCAACTGCCGCCGCCTGGGTGAAGCAGAGGCAAGGATAAGAGGCATTGCGAATTTCCGATTGCGAATTCCTACTCCCTACTTCCTACTTCCTACTTCCTACTCCCTACTTCCTACTCCCTACTCCTTGCTCCCCCCAACACCGCCGCCACCAGCTGATGACGGCCGAAGGGCGGCATGAAGTAGGCGCCGTTGGCCCAGGTGCGCAGGTGGGCCAGCAGGTCGCGGGCAATGGCGATGCCTTCGGCTTCGGGATCGGCGGCCTTAGCCATCAGGTCGCGCAGGCGTTGAGGGATGGAGAGGCCGGGGATCTCGTGGTGGAGGTATTCGGCGTGGCGGCTGCTGGTCAGGGGGAGCAGGCCGGCGATGACGGGCACAGGCAAGGGGCCGCCCCAGGCAGCCCGGAAACGGTCACTGGCGGTGGGGTCGAAGACCGGTTGGGTGAGGAGAAAGTCAGCGCCTCCGTCCAGCTTGCGGCGCAAGACCTTGATCTCCTGCTCTGGGTTTTCGGCGTCCAGGTTGAGGGCGGCGCCGACGAAGAAGTGGGTGGGCAGGCCGATCGGTTGCCCGGCCTGATCGACGCCGCGGTTGAGGTTGTGTTTGACCAGCTCGACCAGACCGGAGGGTGTGACATCGTAGTTGTCGGCTGCGTCGGGAAAATCGCCGATGCGGGTGGGGTCGCCCATAACGACGAAGAGATTGCGGATGTTGAGGGCATGGGCGGCCAACAAGTCGCCCTGCACCCGCAGCAAATTGCGCCCGCGGGTGGGAAAGTGAAGGATGGTCTCCATCCCCAGCCGCGATTGGACAAGAAAAGACGCCGCCCAGGGACTCATGCGCATACGGGCGCGAGGACTGTCGGCCATGTCGATGGCAGTCACACCGGCGTCGCGCAGCATCTGCGCCTGCTCGACCAGGCGGTTGGGGTCGTAACCGCGCGGGGGACTCATCTCGACCGTGATCACGAAACGCTCGGCCAGCGCCTGGGCCAAAGCAGTGGGCGGGGGGGCGACCTCGGCCCGGATTTCGGGTAGGTCGGGCGTCTCGGCCCACAGGCTGGGGGCAGGCCGGCGGCCGGCGATGCCATCCAGGGCGGCGCGCAGGGCGGCGATGTGGGCGGCGGTGGTGCCGCAGCAGCCGCCGATGAGCCGGACGCCCATTGACTGGAAGGCAGGCAGATGGCCGGCGAAATAGTCGGGCGAGGAGGGATAGGCCATTCGTCCACCCACCCGGCGGGGAAAACCGGCATTGGGCAGAGCCGAAAGCGCCAGCGACGGCGCCGCCCGGTGCATGCGCTCGACCATAGCCGCCACCACAGCCGGGCCAACCGAGCAGTTCGCCCCGGCCACATCCACCCCCGCCGCGGCCAGGGCCAGGGCGACGTCTTCGGGCAGGTGGCCGAGGGCGGTGCGCCCCTCCTCGTCGAAAGTCATGTGGGCGACGATGGGCAGGTCGGCGATGGCGCGGGCGACCTGAACGGCCAGCAACAGTTCGTTCAGGTCGCTGAAGGTCTCGAAGATGAGGACATCGGCCCCGGCCTCAGCCAGGGCGACGATGGTCTCATGGTAGGCGGCGCGGGCGGTCTCAGCCGCAAGCGGGCCATAGGGGGCCAGATATTTACCCAGCGGCCCGATCGAAGCGCCGACGAGCGTTTGCGGCCGATTCGACTGGGCGCGGGCCTCGATGGCCAGGGCCACACCGGCCGTCGCCAGGGCCGCGGCCTGGTCGGCCAGCCCGAATTCCTCCTGGCGGATGCGGTTGGCGCCAAAGGTGTTGGCTTCGATCAGATCGGCCCCGGCCTCGAGATAAGCGCGATGGATGGCGCGAACGATGTCGGGGTGGGTGAGGTTGAGGGATTCGAGCGACTGGTCGATGGCAAAGCCGCGGGCGAAGAGTTCGGTGCCCATGGCGCCATCGCACAACAGCAGCCCGGCCTCGATGCGGGTGCGGAAATCAGTTCTCATGGTGGGATGGGTGCGGTCGCTAACCTGAGTGGCTCTCACCGCTTTCCCAGCGCCATTATACCCCACCGGGCGGCTGTCGGGGCTACGCCGCCGCCAACTTCTGGGCGCGGGCCAGCGCCTGCAAAGGCAACGAGAGCGCGTAATACGAGTTGGAGTACCACATCGAGGTGGAATAGAAGCCGATGGGCGCCTGCCGCCAGGTTGCATCCGCCCGTTGATGCTCGATCAGCCAGGCGATGCCCCGTCCGGCCGCTTGCTGAGCCTCGTCCTCGCCCACTCGCAGCAGGGCCAGCGCCGCCCAGGCGGTCTCTTCGGCGGTGCTGGCCTGGCCGCGCGCCCCGGCCCAGCCGCCATCCTGGTTCTGGTTGCGGCAGAGCGCCAGCCGGGCGCCGGAGGCCAGATCGGTGTGCAGCAGGCCGCAATCGGCCAGCGCCTCCAACGCCGAGGCCGTCCCGGTCGTGTGCTCGCGGAACCAGATCGAGGCGAACGAACCGTCGGGGCGCTGCGCGGTGGCCAGGTAGCGGAGGGCGCGGTCGAGCAGGGCAGGCTTCTCGGCCAGACGACCACAGGCTTGCAGGGCGCTAAGGACATGCCCGGTGATGTAGGGGCAGTCGCGGTCGAAGCCGAGCAAGGAGTTGGGAACCAGGGTCGGCCAGGAGCCGGTCTGGTTTTGCATCATTTCCAGCCAGCCCAGGCCGCGGCGGATGGCCGGCGAAGCGGCCGGCTCACCGAGCGCTAACAGAGCCAGAAGCGTGTAGGCCGTGTCGTCGGCGTCGGGCCAGCCCGACGGCATGGCCCAGGCCCAGCCGCCCGGCCCTGTCCCGGTGGCAAAGCACGGCCCCGTGAACTGCCGCGCCAATAACCACTCGCGCACGGCCTCAGGCCGGGGGATGGTCGCGCCCGCCTCGGCCAGGGCGAACACGGCCATGTCGGTATCGAAGGTCTCCAAATCGCGGACGATGGGCCAACTGCCATCGTTGCGCTGGGTTGCCAGCAAGAAACCGACGGCGTCGGGCAGCCAGGCGACGTTGCCATGCCCGGCGCTGACCAGGCTGATGACCAGATTGGCGGTGGTGTAGATTGCCTCCTGGCTGGAGCCGTCCGGCCCGCACGCCTGCCCCAACCAGTCGATCGCTCTCTGGCAGGCCAGGCGATAGGTGGGGAGCCGGTTGGCCAGGCCGGGCGCCCTGTGCGATTGCACCAACGCCAGGCTGAGATAGCCCGGAAACGAGAACGAGACTTTGCGCCGCCAGCGCTGGGGCAACAGGATCAACTCCGGGCGCAGGGGCCGGATGCCCTCCCAGTTTGCCAGCCCCGCCAGCGCGGCAATGGTGTAGGAGGTCTTGCCCAGTTTGCTGGAATCGGGGTCGCGCACATCGCCAAAGCCGCCCGCTGCCGCCAGAAAGCGCTCCGCCCCGGCCATGACCACTCGCGAAGCGGGCGAATCATCATCGGTGAGACGAAAGGCGGCCAGGGCCAGGGTGGTGGCGCGCAGGTTGGTCGCGTCAAAGTCGGCGTCGCCCCAGCCGCCATCGGCCTGTTGATTCTCTCGCAACCAGCCCCGCCCGCGTTCGATTTGTTCCTCGTGTTGGCCGCGACCGGCCAGGTGGTATTGGCCGCGACCGGCCAGGTGGTATTGGCCGCGACCGGCCAGGTGGTATTGGCCGCGACCGGCCAGGTGGTATTGGCCGCGACCGGCCAGGTGGTATTGGCCG
>JAIBAP010000042.1 GCA_019695115.1 Caldilineales bacterium
GCGGCCCGGACGCCGGAGGAACTCGCCATCATCGACGTCGACGATCCGCTGCACCCCGAGGTCACCTTCGCCCGCCCCCTCGCCCCCTCGCCCGCCCCCTCGTCCCCTCGCCCGCCCCCTCGTCCCCTCGCCCGCCCTCGTCCCCTCGCCCGCCCTCGTCCCCTCGCCCGTTGTTCGAGAACCATGAAGACGCCCGCCACCACCCAGAAACTGCGCGGGGGCTACTACACCCCGGCGCCGATTGCGCGTTTCCTGGCCGAGTGGGCGATCCCAAGCGCCGCCACAACGGTGTTGGAGCCAAGTTGCGGCGACGGCAACATCCTTGAGGCGGCGGTCGCGACCTTGTTGGCTCGCGGGGCCACCCCGTCGTTTGCGGCAGGGCAGATCCAGGGCGTGGAATTCGATGGCCATGAAGCCGAGAAAGCAATCCAGCGCCTGGCAGAATGGGGGGTGGAGGCATCGGATCACGTTCATGTCGGCGATTTCTTTGCCTACTGCCAGGAAAATCTGCTCATGCCGGTGCGCTTCGACGCCATCCTCGGCAACCCTCCCTTCATCCGCTACCAGAACTTCCAGGAGGCCCATCGCGCCATCGCCTTTCGGCTCATGGAACATGTCGGGCTGAAACCCACCCGCCTGACGAATGCCTGGGCGCCCTTCCTGGTGGCTTCCACCCTCATGTTGAGCGAGCACGGCGGCAGGATCGCCATGGTCATCCCGGCGGAGCTGATGCAAGTCGGTTACGCCGCCGAACTGCGCCAGTTTCTGAGCAATTTCTACAGCCGGATCACCCTCATCACCTTCAAAAAACTTCTGTTCGACGACGTCCAACAAGAAGTGGTGCTTTTTTTGGGTGAACGCAACGGCAATGAACGCACAGGGATCAGGACGATTGAGCTTCAGGGCGCCGACGAATTGGCAAGACACGAATACACCGAATTCCTGGCGCGTGATCTGAAGACGATGGATCACTCGCAGGAGAAGTGGACACAGTATTTTCTCGATCAAGATGAGATCGACCTGTTGCGCGACCTGCGTCGCGACAGGTGCGTGACCGTTGCCGGCAATGTCATCGAGGTCGATGTGGGCATCGTCACGGGTCTGAATGAGTTCTTCGTGATGACGCAAGGCCAGGCGGCCGCACAGCAACTGGAGTGCTACACCTGGCCCATTGTCACGCGTTCTGGCCACCTGACGGGCATCCGATTTGCCGACGACGATCTCGCCAGTAACACTGCCAGAGGACTTCCCACCCTGCTCCTGAATGCTCCCAATACGCCGCCATCTTCGTTGCCAGAGGCGGTGAAACGTTACGTCGATTGGGGGGAGGCCAAGGACTTTCATACCGGCTACAAGTGTCGCATTCGAGAACGATGGTATGTCGTGCCTTCGCTCTGGACGCCTGATGCCTTCATGCTCCGCCAGATTCACGGCTACCCGAAGATCATCCTCAACCAGACGCAGGCGACATCGACGGACACGATCCATCGGGTCAGGTTTGTCACGGCTCTGCCCAAGGAACAGATCACAACCGCCTTCATCAACTCGCTCACCTTTTGCTCGGCTGAAATCACCGGCCGCAGCTATGGTGGGGGGGTGCTCGAGCTGGAGCCAAGAGAGGCCGAGAAACTCCTGATTCCCCTTCTCGGTGCAGAGAATGTGAGTTTTTCAGAGATACATGAGATGCTCGCCAATGGCGAAGTAGAGAAGGCGCTTGACATCAATGATGAAATCCTCCTTGTGCAAGGACTGGGGCTTGCCCGCCGAGATGTCAGGCAACTGCGCTCTTCCTGGTGTAAACTGCGCGATCGCAGAATCAACAGAAATCACAATTGACCGCGAACTATGGCTTCTTTGAATCCAATACCCCCGATCAAAATAGATGTCGAGCGCCTGGCCCCGTTCGGTCAGGAATGGCTGCAGAATGGCGGCGCTTTGGGTCGCACCCCGCCGCTCTCATCGAGCGATCTGGGGAGAGTGTTCGATAGCGCCGTCGCTGCGTCGCTGGCTGCCATGCTGGGTGGCATTCCTGTTGTCTCGCCCGGTGCAAATGACCTGATCCCAAGTCAGGCCGATTGTGTAGAATTGGGACCTGTGCGCGTCGTGGGCGGCGTCCGGCCGCAGAATTTCGATGTGGGCTATCGGCCCGATGGCGTACGTTTTGTCTTCGACAGCAAGACGCTGAACGATGCTAAAAGTGTGGGAAAAAACTGGCAGAATATGGTCAACGATTTGGCAACGGAAGCCACAACCGTTCATACCCGCTTTCCACATGCCATCGTCGCCTTCCTGGTCATCATCCCTGGCCCCTGCCTGGGAGGGCCGACGCGTTCTGCTATGATTGGCACGCTCGAACGCCTGAGCCGTCGGGCCGCACTCGATGGCCCTGCTCACATGGCCGAGGCGATCTCATTGCTTCTCTGGGAGCCGGGTACGGGCGAAATCGACGCTCATGTTCCCG
Source organism: Caldilineales bacterium (assembly GCA_019695115.1). Lineage (GTDB taxonomy): Bacteria > Chloroflexota > Anaerolineae > J102 > J102 > SSF26. The sequence continues at coordinate 2,462 of JAIBAP010000042.1, forward strand.
AACCATCGTCACTGCTCCGCATCGAAAGGTTCTCGGAACAGATCGAGATGGCTTATTCCGGCCGCTACAAGGGTCTGCCACCCCACGCAGGCTGAAAACACCTATGGCATTCATCACCTTCGAAGGCATCGAGGGCAGCGGCAAGACGACGCAGGTCAACCTGGCGCTCGACTGGCTGCGCGACCGTGTAGACAATGTATTGCACACGCGCGAACCGGGCGGCACCGCCATCGGCAACCGCATCCGCGCTATCCTGCTCGACCCCATCCATGCTGAGATGGCGGCCGAAGCTGAAATCCTCCTCTATTCCGCCGCTCGCGCCCAGATCGTCCGCCAGGTCATCCGCCCGCACCTGGAAGAAGGCGGGATCGTGATCTGCGACCGCTTCTACGATAGCACGCTGGCCTACCAGGGCTATGGCCGTGGCCTCTCCTTGCCCGACCTGCGCCACATCACCGCCTTCGCCACCGGCGGCCTGACCCCCGACCTCACGCTCTACCTCGACCTGGCGGTAGAGGCCGGGCTGCGGCGCAAGGCGCAAACACCCGAGGAATGGAATCGCCTCGAGGCGCAACCGCTCGATTTTCACCAGCGGGTGCGGGCGGGCTATCTGGCGCTGGCTGCGGCCGAGCCAGAACGCTGGCGGGTGATCGATGCCGACCGGCCGGTGGAGGTCGTCCAGGAGGAGATCAGGTGGATCCTGGGGGACGCGCTGGCTGCTGGTGTGAGGCGTGAAACGTGAGGCGTGAAACGTGAGGCGTGAAACGTGAGGCGTGAAACGTGAGGCATGAAACGTGAGGCATGAAGTTTGGGGGGCGATGCTTCTGCTTGCCCTGGCTGTGGCGTTGATGGCGGTCGCCTGTAGTCGCCCGGCCGCCAACCCCACCCCTACCCCTTGCGCCGACCCGACCACCCGGCCTGACGCCCAGTTCTGCGGCCCCGACGAGGCCGGCGGTCTGCCAGACTCATCGTCGCCGTTTCCAGGGTCAGAGGACAGCGTCACCTATGCCATCACCGAGACGCTGCGGGTGGTGAACAAGGGGCCGGGCGCGCCCGACAAGCAGAACCTGTGGGTCGCCCTCATCGCCGAGGCCGAACCCCACCAGCGGGTGGAAGCGATGACCATCGCTCCCGCCACTTACACGCTCGTGACCGACGAATACGGCAATCGCTACGCCGAATTCGACTTCTCGGGCCAACCGGCCGGCCAGACCATCCCGATCAGCATCGCTTATCGGGTGGTGGTGGATGAGGCGACCGCCGATCTGACTTCGTGCACCGGTCCTCTTCCGGCCGAATTCACCCAACCCGAACTGCACATCGAATCTGACAACCCCCAGATTACAGCCCTGGCTGCCGAGCTGGCCCAGGGCAAGGCCACGGCCTGCGACAAAGTTCGCGCCTTTTACGATTACATCGGCAGCCACCTGGTCTACAGCTACAACGGTCGCAACTGGGGGGCGCAGGCGGCACTGGGCGAGATGGGCGCCGACTGCAGCGAATACTCAGACCTGCTCATCGCCCTCAGCCGGGCGGCCGGCATCCCCGCCCGCTACCTCGAAGGCCTGGCCTGGTTCCCCCACGATGCCAGCGCCCTCGCTCGCACCGAACATGCCTGGGTCGAGGTCTTCCTGCCCGGCTCCGGCTGGACGCCCATCGACCCTACCCTCGGCCGCTCCTCGCTCACCCGCGCCGCCTACTTCGCCCACCTCCCCCCCGACCACATCCTCATCACCCGTGGCCGCAACCCCTCCACCCTGCGCGGGGCCAGCTACTTCACCCATCTCTACTGGCCGGGCAAAAGCGCCGACATCCGGATCGAGGATTTTGGTTGGGAGATCAGGCCGGTGGAGTAAGACCCTCAAGGTCTTCAAGACCTTGAGGGTCTTATTTTTTTTCAACCCCCTCACCCCGCGCGCCGGCGCAGGACGGCGTGCATCGACACCGACAGGATGATGATGAGACCGTAGATCAGTTCCGTCCAGAACCCGGTCAGCCCCATGGCCACAATGGCGGCCTGGATGGCGCCGATGATGTAGCTGCCCAGGAAGGTGCCAAAGATGGTGCCCACGCCGCCAAACACCGAGGTGCCGCCCAGGAAAACCGAGGCCAGGGTCGAGAGCAAATAGCCCTCGCCCAGAGAGGGGAAGAAATTGGCGACTTGAAAACTGGCCAGCACACCGCCAAAAGCCGCCGCCGCGCCGACGATGATGAAGGTCAGCATCCGCGTCCGGCTGGCATTCACGCCCATCAGCCTGGCGCTGTCCTCGTTGTCGCCAATCAGATAGATGTGGGCGCCCAGGCGGGTGCGGTTGAGCACAACCCAACAGGCGACGCCCACCAGCAGCATCCAGAAGAACTGGTTGGGGATGCCGAACAGCGTCTTGCCCACCAACAGTTGGTACAGGAAGGTGTCGCGCAGATCGAGCAGCGGCTGGCCCTTGCCGTTTCGCAGCACGATGCTGGCCCCCCGCCAGAAAAACTGCGTGCCGATGGTGGCTACCAGCGATGGGATGCCCAACCGCACGACGATGGCGCCGTTCAGCGCCCCGACCAGGATGCCCACGACGATGGCCGCGGCAAAGGCCAGGAAGGCGATCTGAGTGGCATTCCAGACGAACAAGAAGCCCACGAAGCTGACGGCCATGATCGACGGGAACGACAAGTCCATCTCGCCGGCGATCACCAGCATCGTCAGGGGCAGGGCGATGACGCCGAAAAACGGCACCGTCGTCATAAAGGCCTGATAGATGCGCGATGAGAGGAAGGTCTCGGGCGCGCCCAGGATGAAGACGAGCCACAAGGCCAGGAAGACGCCCAGAATGCCCACCTGGGTGCCGCTGCGGGCCAGAAAGGAGCGTAGGGTGAATTGGGGTTTGTACGGCGGCGTGGGGCGGGTGGTTGAGTCTGCTCCTGTTGACATGGTTCTCTCCTTACTCCAGGCTGCCGGTCTCGGCAACGCGATACATCTTCTCCATCAGGTCATCCAGGCTGATGTCGCCGGTGGAGAACTCGCCCGCGATATGGCCGCGATCCAATACGACCACCCGATCGACCACCGAATGCACGTGCAAAATGTTGTGATCGATGAAAATCGCCGACTTTCCCGCCCGCTTGATCCCGCGCACGAAATCGAGCAGCTTGCGCGTCTCGTGCAACGAGAGGCCCATGGTCGGTTCGTCCAGGATGATGATGTCGGCGTTGAAATACAGCGCCCGCACGATGGCCACCCCTTGCTTCTCGCCGCCCGAAAAGCGGCGGATGGGCGAGTCGGGCGTGACGGCAGAGGAGGTAAAGCCCATCGATTCGGTCATCAGCCGGTAGGTCTCCTGCCGCATCCTGGCCACGTCGAGCAGACCAAAACGATTCTTTAGCTCGCGCCCTAAGAAGATATTGCGCCAAAGCGTCTGCAATTCGGCCAGGGCGCGCTCCTGATACACCGTCTCCACCCCCAAGGCCCGCGCCCTGGGCACGGTGAGATGGTCGATCTTTTGCCCGTTGAAGTACATTTCGCCTTCGTTCGGCTGGTGGTAGCCGGTGATGATCTTGATCAGCGTCGATTTGCCGGCGCCATTGTCCCCCACCAGTCCCACCACCTCGTTGCGGCCCAAACGGAAGTTGATATCCCTGAGCGAATGCACCTCGCCAAAGGATTTCGAGACATGGCGTAATTCCAGGCGATAGTCATCAGTCATGCTTTCGGTCTCCAGGTGGGGATGGGTTGGCGTTCGACTGCAAGAGAGGGCGAGGGCTGCGGGCCGGGGGACGACCGTGCAGCAGGGATGGGCGCACAGCCCTCGCCACGAGAGGGGGTGGCTAGCGGATCTGCTTGCCCACCAGGTCGGCCAAGAGGTCGACGTTGTCCTTGTGGGCAAAGCCGGCGCCGGTGTCGATATGCAGGCCGGTGAACAAGAACTTCTTGCTCAGGCAGAGTTGCAGGATGGACAGGTAGCCCTGAAGCCATTGCTGCTGGTCGATCACCAGGTCGGTGTATCCGGCCTTGATCGCTTCGACTGTGGCGGCCGAGAGGTCGAACCCAGCGGTGTAGACGTTGGCCGGGTCGAGATTGGCGGCTTCGAGCAGGGCCTGCTGCGAAGCGGTGAGGTTGCCGTGGTCGGTGATGACCAGCTTGACATCCGGGTTGGACGAGACATAGCCGGCGAAGGTAGCCAGGCCGGCGGCCGGGTCGGCGTTGGTGGCGTCGTCTATTTCCAGATAATCGACTTTGAGACCGGCTTCTTCCAGGGCCTCCTTCACGCCCCTAGTGCGCTCGCCGCGGCCCGGCTGCGACAGCAATCCCCAGACCAGGGCGCGGTCGCCCGCTTTCAGCCCGCCGCGCGCTACGGCTTCCATACCCAGGGCATGGCCGGCGCTGTATAGCTCGGCCCCTACATAGCCGAAGCCGTTGCTTTTGTACTGGGCTTCCAGCTTGGGCAGGGTGGTGTTCGAGCTGGTGACGATGATGCCGGACTTCTCGGCTTCCTCGACCAGGGGTGCGTAGGCGTCGTCGCCAGGATGGCCCATGATGCCGATGCCATCCGGCTTGGTGGCGATAGCCTCGCCCAACTGTGTAACCATCTTGGCGGGATCCCAATCGGACCAGACATAGTCTACGGTCGGACCAAGGTCGGCCGCTGCCGCCACGGCGCCATTATAAACGACGGTCTCGAAGGGGCCGCCGGGCGAACCGCCAGGGAAGAAGACGATCTTGACGCCGCTGCACCACTTGCCCTCAGCCGCAGGGGCGGGGCCGCTGGTCTCGGCAGGGGCGACGGTGGCGACTTCTTCGGTCGGAGCGGCGGTGGGAGCTTCGGTCGCCTGAACGACAGCCGGGGCTTCGGTGGCCGCGGGCGCTTGGGTGGCGGCAGGCGCCTGGGTGGGTTGGGCCGCGCAGGACGCCAGCATGCTCAGGACGAGAATGGCAATCACGATGCGAACCAGCGTGTTTTTCTTCACGTTTTCCTCCAGAGAGTAGTAAAGTGGCAAATTGAGATGTAAAAGTAGATAATCGTGAGTATTTGTGTTTTGTTGTCTCTTACCTCCTTTGAGTTCTGGTTATTTTGATCCAATGCCACAATCGTAGTTGACACAATGACACAAGGTCTATGAAGAAAGCACAAACTGCCGATATTTTCGTTATTTTTGTGTTTTCTTTGTGATATTTGAGTCTTTGTGTTTTTCTTGTGCAGTTGGGGTTTTGATCAAGGTATCTAATCGCTTTATTCAGAATGGCAATAAGGTCAAGTTACGATGTTTTTCACTGCCACCGGCGGATTTTCTGCAGCAAATCCTTCTCTTGCTCTTCATTCTCGGTCGCAATCCACAAGAACAGGCCCTCGGGGTAGAGAGCCGCCATAAAATCGTCGAGTTCGTGCTTCTGCAGGTCGATAATCACCGGCTTCTTGCGGGCCTGGAGTTCACGGATGAAGGGAACCCATTGCATGATCGGCTGGTCGTCGCCCACCCCCTGCACCCACTGCAAGGCATGGACTTCGGGCACGCTGAGGATGGCATCCAGATGCCGGGCCACGCGCTTGCCATCGATATGAAAGATGTTGTGGCTCATGGTCTTGACCTCGCGCTGCAAGATCGGCAGGCCGAATTCGACGAACAGCGCTGGCGAGATCATGTTGGAGAAGTCGCAACTGGGAATGTGCATGCGACCGTGCGAGGGGATGCCCATCCAACTGACGGAGAGTTGGCCGTGAGCCTTGAGGATGTCGTCGAAATGGTTGTAGATGGTCTCGAAGTCGGCGATGGATAACTCGGCCAGGCGGTGAACCTCGTCCGGGCTGTCGAGCATGTCGATGCAGAGTTGTTGGCGGTCGCGCCAGGCGGCGGCGCAATCCAGGCCGGGGTGCAGGTCGGTGTAGCCGACCAGGGCTTTGCCAGCGCAACGCTCGAAGGCGTAGGCCGTGAGTTCGTCCAATTTCCGGAGATATTCGTTGTTCAGGTCGAGCTTGAGGCGGTCGATCTCAAGCCAATCCCGCACCAATGGCTCGGACCACGATGTTACCTCGCCGAAATGGAGCCGGGCGCCGTAGAAAGCGGCGTAGACATCCGGGCCCAGGTTGGGCCAGTACACCGGGAAGGTCTCGGCCTGAAAGACCCGGCCGGCGAGCGATCCCACAAAACGATCGATCTGGTATTCGGGATCGTACCACCTGGCCTTGCGCTCATCGGCCGTCAGCCCCGAAAAATCAACTTCCTGGTTGGCAAAGGCGTTGTGACCGCTGAAGCGGACGGGGGGCCGGTCGATGATTTCGTTCTCGAACCAGGCATAGACGCGCTGCATGGCCTGGTCGAAGTGGGGCATGGTGTCGAGATGCATGAGGTTGAAGTAGATAGGTAGACAAGTAGAAAATTAGATAAGAGCTAACGGCAGAAGCTATGTATTTGTGTCATGCTGAGCGAAGCGAAGCATCTCCTTGTCGATCATGCAAAACCTTTGTGTTATCTTTGTGTTCTTTGTGCCTTTGTGTTAAATACGTCGATAATGTGTATTCACAATTGTATCGACCATCGCCCAGAAGTTTTCGAGTGGGGTGTCGAGTTGGACGTGGTGGCTGGGGGCCAGGATGAGGCCGCCGCCCTGGCCCAGGGTGCGCAGCCGCTCCAGCACCTCGGCCCGCACCTCGGCCGGTGTGCCAAAGGGGAGGGTGTGTTGCTCGTCGATCGACCCCCAGAAGCACAGCCGGCGGCCGAATTCTCGCTTGACCCGGGCTGGGTCCATGCAGGCCGGCTGGATGGGGTTGAGCACATCCAGACCGATCTCGATCAGTTCGGGGATGATGGGGAAGATGTCGCCGTCGGAGTGGTAGGCCACCTTGACGGCCGGGTTGATCGCCTTCAATTCGGCGATGAACTCGGCCATCCGTGGCTTGAGAAAGCGCCGCCAAAGCTCCGGCGAGATCAGCATCCCTCGCTGCGAGCCCACATCGTCGCCCGTCCACACCATATCCACGCCCATCGCCACCAGTTTCTTGGCCGCAGCCAGATGATAGCGGAAGGGAAACTCGAGGATGGCATCGGCCAGATCGGGATCGACCAGCATATCCACCATCATCTGCGCCAGTCCGCGCAACGCCCAGGCAGCCTCGAAGATGGTGGTGACGGTGGCGCCGACAATCCAGTAGTCGTCCTTGAATTCGCGGATCATCCACTCGGAGTCTACATAAAGTTCGGGGCGGGTGGGGTCGGGCGGGCGGTAGGAGGCGATGGCGTCCTCATCGGCCAGGGGATGATGGCAGATCTCGGTGTAGTGGCCGATGCCAAAAACGGTTTCGTAGGGATGCGGGCGCCAGCCGATGCCCCATTCGTCCACATAGGGCTTGTCGTCGGCATAGTAGGAATTGGCCCAGCCCACCGAGGTCAGGAGCATGTCTTCGCCCAGGGCGCGCTCTAGCTCGTAGGTGTTGCCGCCGCCGTGCGGGTTGTGCACCTTGTGCCCGCTCAGGTCCATGCTCTGGCGCAGCCGGTCGGCAAACTCCGGCGTGAAGCTGACCTGAAGCGGGCAGCGGTCGGGCGTCTCGTGGTTGAGCGCCATGGCGATTCGTTCGCGGGGTTTCATGATGGATGTTGCGTGTTCCGTGTTCCGTGGTGCGTGTGGCGTGGTGCGTGAGGCGTGTGGCGTACGATGAGATGGAAACTGTGCGCGATGAGCAAGAGATAGAAAACGAAGGCTCAAAGCCACTTTGTGTTTTCTTCGTGATCTTCGTGTCTTTGTATTGATTACGGTTATTATATAGAGGTGTGGTGTCTGTTGCGTGTTAGCTTTTGCGTGGTGCGTATTCTTCGATAACTTGTCTTATGAAACGAAATATCCCATACGGAACACGGAACACGGAACACGGAACACCCTACACCCCCAGCAGACCCTCGACGATAGTTGGCGACAGATCTGCCAGGCTATCGACCACGACATCGGCCTGGGCCAGGGCGGCGGCGGGGTTGGTGGTGGTGACGGCGATGCACTTCATGCCGGCGTTCTTGGCCCCGGCCACGCCGTTGATGGCGTCTTCGATCACCACGCAGCGTTCGGGCCGCAGGTCGATGGCCTCCGCCGCTTTCAGGAAGACATCGGGGGCGGGTTTGCCGGGCATGCCGTCGCCAGAGATGACGGCATCGAACCAGGGCCGGACGCCGAGGCCGGCGAGCATGACATCGAGGTTCTGGGTAGGGGCGGAGGAGGCGACCGCCTGTCTGGCCCCCAGCGCCCGCAGGCTCTCCAACCAGTGTTCCACGCCCGGTAATGGGCGCGCCTGGCCGGCCATCATCTGGCGGAATAATGCCTCCTTGCGGTCGCTAATGGCCTGCACCAACTCCGGCGTGCTGCGCTCGGCCAGCAGCAAGGGCAGCAGATTGGTGTTGGTCATGCCAAAGGTGGAGCGAAAGAACTCCTCGCTCATGGTAAGGCCATAATCGGCCAGCGTCAACACCCAGGCGCGGTAGTGGGTCGGGCCGGTATCGACAAGCACGCCGTCCATGTCCCAAAGGACGCCGAAACGCCGGTCACTGGCCATAGACGTGCGTGTAACGATGGTGCAATTTGGCCACATCCTCCGCCGGGATTTCGTCCGGCTGGCCGAGTTGGAGCGCCAGCCAGGTGGTGCGGGCCACATCCTCGACCATGACTGCCGCCTTGAGCGCCGCTTCGGCGGTGGGGCCAATGGTGAAGACGCCATGGTTCTTGAGCAGGACGGCCGGGGATCTGCCGATGGCCTCGATCACCACCCGGCCGATCTCCTCGCCGCCGATGAGGGCGAAGCCGCCGCACGGGATCGGCCCGCCGAACTCGTCGGCCATCGCCGTCAGGTAGCAGGGGATGGGCCGGCCCAGGGCGGCGAAGGCGGTGGCATAGCCAGAATGGGTGTGGACGATGCCGCCCACGTCCGGGCGCCGGCGGTAGATGTAGAGATGGCTGGCGGTGTCGGACGAGGGCTTGAGGCTGCCTTCGACGCAGCGGCCCTGGAGGTCGAGGATGACCATGTGTTCCGGCCGCAGGTCTTCGTACTTCACGCCCGACGGCTTGATCGCCACCAGCCCGGTGGCAGGGTCGCGGGCGCTGACATTGCCGCTCGTCCACGCCACCAGGTTGTTCTTGGGCAGTTCCAGGTGCAACCGCCAGAGTTCTTCGCGGATAGTTTCTAGCAACAGAAATAACTCCTATCGAGGACATTGCCTGTTGCGTGTTCCGTATTGCGTATCAAGTCAAGAATCGCCCTAATCGGCACGCATCACGCATCACGCATCACGCATCACGCATCACGCATCACTTCCTCATCTCCGCCTTCAACGCCTTCAACCGCTTCATCACATCGTTGGCGCCGCGGCCAAAATAGTCGTGCAAAGTGGCGTATTCGGCGTAGAGACGGTCATAGGTGGCATGGTTGGCGGCGTTCGGCTCGTAGTGCTCTTTGCGCAGCCGGGCCATTTTCTTCGTCGCTTCGGTGATGTCGTCGTAGCCGCCCGCGGCCCGGCCGGCCGCCACAGCCCCATGCATGGCCGAACCAAGGGCGCCGATCTGTTCGGCCTCGGCCACGTAGATGGGGATGCCGCAGACATCGGCGTAGATCTGCATCAGCAGGCGGTTGCGATTGGGCAGCCCGCCGGTGGCGATGATCTCATGCACGGGCACGCCGTTGGCCTTGAAGGTCTCCAGGATCATGCGCGTGCCGTAAGCGGTGGCCTCGATCAGCGCCCGGTAGATCTCTTCGGGCTTGGTCAGCAGGGTGGCGCCCAGCAACAGGCCGGTGAGATCGACATCGACCAGCACGCTGCGATTGCCGTTCCACCAATCCAGGGCCAGCAGACCACTCTCGCCCGGTTTCAATTTGGCGGCTTTTTCCTCTAACAACTCGTGGACGTTAAGCTCGCGGTCCGCAGCCTCGCGTTCGTACGCGGCCGGCACACAGTTCTCCACGAACCAGGCAAAATGGTCGCCCACGCACGATTGCCCGGCTTCGAAGCCCGGCAGCCCGGCGATGATGCCATCCTGCACCACGCCGCACATCCCCGGCACGGTCACTTCATTTTCGCCCAGCACCATGTGGCAGTTCGAGGTGCCCATGATGATGACCATGCGGCCCGGCTCGGTGACGGTGGCGGCGGGCACAGCCACATGCGCATCGACGTTGGCCACGGCCACAGCCGTGCCGGGCAGCAGACCCGTCCAGCCAGCGGCCTCGGTGGTCAGCCCGCCGGCCCTGGCCCCTAGCGGCGAGATGTCCCGCGACATCTTTTCATCGACGATGTGCTCCAGCCGCGGGTCGAGCGCCCTGAAGAAGGCGTTGGGCGGGAAACCGTCGCCCTTCGACCACATGGCCTTGTAGCCGGCGGTGCAGGAGTTGCGCGTCTCCACGCCCGTCAGTTGCCACACCACCCAGTCGGCGCCTTCGATCAGCCGATCGGCCGCCGCATAGACCTCCGGGGCCTCGTCCAGGATCTGCCAGGCTTTGGGGAAGAACCATTCCGAGCTGATCTTGCCGCCGTAGCGGTCGAGGATGGCGCCAAACCCGGCCGCCCGCGCTCGCTCGTTCAGCTTGTTGGCCTCGGGCTGGGCGGCGTGATGCTTCCAGAGCTTGACCCAGGCGTTGGGCTTGCCCCGGAATTCGGGCAGGAAACAGAGGGGCGTGCCATCGGCCTGGGTGGGCAACATGGTGCAGGCGGTGAAGTCGATGCCGATGCCGATCACATCCTGCGGATCGACGCCGCTCTCTTTCAGCACAGCCGGGATGGCGCGCTTGAAGACTTCGAGATAGTCGTTGGGGTCTTGCAAGGCCCAGTCCGGCTCCAGGCGGATGTCCGAGCCGGGCAGTTTCTCGTCGATGACGCCGTTGGCGTAGGGATGGACGGCGCTGGCCAGCACCCAGCCATCGGCGACATCCACCAGCGCCGCTCGCCCGGATTCGGTGCCAAAATCGATGCCAATGGCGTATTTGGGTTTGCTCATGGGGGCCTCTTGGGTGGAATGTGGGGTTTTGTGGAGATTGGTTATTGGTTATTAGAGATTGGAGATTGGAGATTGGTTATTGGAGATTTCGTGTATTGTGTTGCGTGTTGCGTAAGAACTACGGACCACGCAACACGGAACACGGAACACTAATCTCTAATCTCCAAAATGGCCGGCCGCGGCCAGGGTTGGCCATCGATGAAGACGCTCAACATCGGCCAGCCGGGGATGGCGGAGATCACTTCGTTGCTGCTCTCGCCCACCAGGATGGTGTCTTCCGACTTCGTCCCGGTGATGGAGGGGTTCCAGGCGTAGGCCTGGCCCACGGCGACGACATCGGTCGAGGCGGGCGTGGCCACCCAGTCGCGCGGCTCGTAGCTGGCGGGGCCGCCCTGGTGGTGCAATTGCCACTCGTCGGCGAAGCCGGCGGCGGCGTAGGCTGCCTGGCCGTGGGCAAAGACCTCGGCCAGGGTGGCGCCCGGCCGAGTGGCGGCGATGAAGGTCGCGTCCACCAGCGCCGTTGCCTCGGCCTTGCGTCGTAGTTCGTCGGGCAGCCTGCCGAAATAGACCAGCCGCGTGAGCGAGCACACCAGCCCCTGCCGCCGCCCGCACAACACCAGCATGGCATAACGGTCCAGCTTCTTGGCGGTGGGGATGGGATGGCGGTAGGAGAAGATGCGCTCGTCGGTGGCGATGAGGCTGACGATGGGCTGGGCGCCCCGCCGCTCGCTCTCGGCCTTCAGCCGGGCGCTGATTTCGTATTCCGACTGGCCGGGGCGCACCTGGCGGATGGCCGCGTCCAGCGCCTGGGCGCAGAGGGCGCCGGTTTCCCGGAAGCGCGCGCCCTCCTCCGGCGTCAGCAGGGCGCGCAGGCGAGACAGGTCGGCGTTGACATCGACGGCGCCAGGGTAGGGCCAATCGCTCCCCAACCGGGCGCCGGCGGCCAGCCGAGAAACGGGGTCGCCCGCGTTCCACCACGGCTCGACCGCGAACTCCCAGCCCTGCGCCTTGAGTCGCTCTTCGGCGTCCAGGCGGGGGGCTTCGATGGTGTTCGTGAGCAGAAAGCGGCCGTGGCGAGTGACCAGCAGGCTGGCGATGCCATCGCTGGCGGCGGTGTTCACAAACGACGCCCCGCCGCAGGTGGCCCAGGCGAAGTTGCCCACCCGGCTGAGAAGGATGGCGTCGAGGCCGCGACGGTCGAGCAGTTCTTGAAGACGAGCTTGTTTGAGGTCGAATTCGGTCATGGTGACTCTCCAGGGTTGCAGGTGCGACGCACTTGCCAAGTGCGTCGCACCTTCTTGCTCACGCCCGCAAGAAGCCAACCATCTTGTCGGCGAAGGTGCGTCTGGCCCGGCCTGGCTCGTGGTAATAGACCTCCCAGCCCAGATACTTGCTCATGGCCTCGTGCAGCGAGGGCGCCGTCAGCGAGAGGTTGATCGAGACATGGTGCTCGAAGCCGTACTCGCAGATGAAATAGAGCAAGTCCTGGAAATTGGGCACCCAGACCACGCCGCGACCGCCAAAAGTGGTCAGCGGATCATCGGTCAATTCGCCTTCGCCCACATAGGCCAGCATTTTGCCGCTGAAATCATCGGTGGAGACGCGCAGATAGGTGAACGGCTCGGCCTTCACCCGGCCCACCACCGTGCCATAGGTGTTTTCTTTGCCCACGGTGCCGGCGATGATGTCCTGGAAATCCATCACCGGGATGTCCGAGGGGATGAGCGATTGCTCCATGAACACATCTTTGGGCAGGTTCGAGCAGTGGAAGATGACGCCTTTATCGGGGTCGTCGCCATAGTTGTTGTTCCAATCGACGATGGCGCTGGCCTTGCCCGAGGCCAGGGCCAGCCCGTACATGGCCACCACCCCGGCGATGTCGGTCTCGCAGGCCGAGGGCATCAAGCTGTTGCTCATCATGCTCATCAGCGTGCAGGGGACGATGCCGTAGTATTTCTCCATCGAATCCCAGCACTGCACCGCGGTGGCGACCAGTTCGTTCTTGGCCATCCAGTCATCCACCACCACCCCGAACTTGGCCATCTTGAACAACGATGCGGTCGGGATGCCTTTGGTGGGGATATAGCCCTGGATCTCCTCCAGTTTGGCCTTCACCGACGCCTGGTCGTCGCTCATCTTGCCGATCATGGCGAAGACCTCGGAGAGATCGAGCGTCTCGATGCTGATGCCGTTGCGCTCCAGCAGTTTCTCGCTGAAACGAACGGTGTTGAAAGCCTGCGGCCGGGCGCCGATGATGCCCATACGGGCGCGGCGCAGCCCTTTGACGACCCGGCAGGTGGCGGCGAAGCGGCGCAGATCCTGGCGAAAGCTGTCGCTGAACGGATCGACGGTGTGCAACGAGGTCAGCGAATACTGGATGCCGTACTGCTTGAGGTTGTTGCAGGCCGACATCTTGCCGCAGAACGAGTCGCGGCGATGCGAGAGACCCATCTTGTCCGGCTCGTCGGGGAAAGCGTGGACGAGCACCGGCACATCGAGATCGGCCAGCCGCAGGGTGTTGGCGATGGCTTTCTCGTCGCCGAAGTTCGGCAGGGTGATCAAGATGCCATCGATCTCGTCCCGATGCTGGCGGAAAAGATCGGCGCATTTGTGGGCGTCGGCCAGATTCTCGACGCTGCCGTAGAGCGTGGTCTCTGGCGAAAGGGTGACGGCGGCGATGCCTTCCTCTTCGAGCACCTTCAGCATGGCCGCGCGCCCGGTTTCGCAGAGATGGGCGGGGAAGAAACCCCGGTTGCCGACCAGGACGCCCAGGGTAAGTTTTTTCTGAAACAATGACATCGGAACCTCCATATGCGACGGGATGGATGATCGAACGCAAGTCACTCTGACTTGGCGATGGACGATGGATGGTGGACGATGGACGATGGCGATTCCTTCCTCCTGGCCAGCGCCCTCGCCCCCTCGCCTGATGAGCGAACCGCCGGCCCCGACGTCTCACGTTTCACGTTTCACGTTTCACTTTTCACGCCTCACGCCTCACGCCTCACGCCTCACGGAACACGCTTCACACCGAACTCTCGCGCACGATCAGCGTGGGCTGGATATGGGCGTAGCGCGGGTCGCCGCCGGTGGTATTGTCCTCCTGTTCGGCCTCGATGCGCCGCACGATCTCTTGCACCGCCGTGCAGCCCAGCCGGTGCTGGTCGTGATGGATCGTCGTCAGCGGCGGTGAAAAGTAGGCGGCTTCGGTGATGTCATCGAAGCCGACCACGGCCAGATCGCCGGGCACGCGGATGCCGCGACGGTGCGCATAGTGCAGGACGCCCAGGGCCATCTGATCGTTGCCGACAAACACCGCCTCCAGGTCGGGAACCTGGGCGAGCAATTGGGCGATGCCTTCGCTGCCACTGATCGACGACCAGTCGCCTTCGACGCACCACGGCGCCGGCGCCGGCATACCCGCCGCCGCCAATGCTGCCTCCCAACCGGCCCGCCGTTCACGCGCCTCCCACCAATCCAGCGGCCCGGTGATGTGCCCGATCCGCCGGCGACCCTGCGCCAGCAGATGCTCGGTGGCCAGCCGTCCTCCGGCTTCGTTGTCGATGGCGACGATGTGCCAGCCTGCGCGGGGGGCCATGGTCAGAAAGACGATGGGAACCGGCGCCTCGACCAGGTGATCCACAAACTCCGCCCGGTTTTCGCCCACCTCGGCCACCGCCCAAATGACGCCGTCCACCTGCCGCGCCAACAGGTCGTCGAGCAGGGGCTGTACCCGAAAGCCGCCGAAATCGGGCAGCTCCTTCACCAACAACGAATAGTTCATCCGTTGGGCCTGCGCCGCGATGCCGTTCAGGGTGCGCGACGGGCCGGTGTACATCAGCCCGGCCGTCACCACCCCCAGGGTGTGGCTGCGCCGGCGGATCAGGCTGCGCGCCAGCACATTGGGGCGATAGCCCAGGCGGTCGATGATCGAAAGCACGCGCTGTCGGGTTTCTGGGGCCACATCCGGGCGCTCGTTTACCACTCGCGACACCGTTTGGATCGAAACACCGGCTTCTTTCGCGACTTCCTTGAGAGTGGTGGGGACTTTGCGGGTGGCTGCCATAGCACGAGTTGAGACAAAAATGGTCGAGGTCGTTATCGTTCCCGTTATCGTTCACAAAAATGATAACACAGCCACCGGCGGGCGTCAAAACGCGGGTGCAGCCAAGAGGCGTCGCCTGCCCGGGCGGCGCCGAACCGGGGCGAAGCCGGCCACCGCCGGGCTGGGATGACCGCTTGTCGAAGGCGGTGGGCCGGACTAGAATGCATCTGTGTCCCCTGCCGTTCATCGCACCCTCAAGCTCCGCACCCGACTGCCGCTGTATCTCCTGGCCGTGTTGGTTGGGCTGCAGATCCTCGCGCCCGACCGCGCCTGGACCTATCTGCTGGGCGGCCTGGCGGCGCTGGTGGGGTTCAGCTATCTGTGGGCCTACGATGTCCTCACCGGTGTGCGGATCGAACGCCTCAGCCAGGGCATGTGGGTGGTGGCCGGCGACCGGCTGATCGAACGCTGGTCGCTGTTCAACGCCGGCGCCCTGCCGCTGCTGTGGGCCACCGTGCGCGACCATTCCAACATCCCCGGCTACCGCATCGACCGCGCCGTGGCCGCCGGCAGCCGCGTCGGTTACACCTGGGAGACGGAAGGCGTCTGCGCCCACCGTGGGGTCTTCACCCTGGGGCCGTGGTCAGTCTCTTGCGGCGACCCCCTGGGGCTGTTCGAGGTCGAGATCGCCTTTCCCGAAGTCCGCACCCTGCTCGTCTACCCGCGCGTCATGCGTCTGCCCGAGATCGAACTGCCTCGCGGTAGCGCCGGCGGCGCCTCGCGACAGCCGCGCCCCACCCAGGCCGCCACCCTGCTGGCCAGCCATGTGCGGCCCTACATCCCTGGCGACAGCCTGCGCCTGATCCACTGGCGCAAGAGCGCCCAGCAGGGCCGCTTCATGGTGCGGCAATTCGACCTGGAGCCGGCCGGCGATCTCTGGATCCTGCTCGATCTGGACGCCGCCGTCCAGGCCGGCCAGGGGGCCGAGAGCACGGTCGAGTATGGCATCATCCTGGCGGCGTCGTTGGCGGCCCGCCACCTGGCCGAGAACCGCGGCGTGGGGCTGATCGCCTTTGGTCGCGAACTGGCCCTGACGCCGCCGCAGCCCGGCCAGGCCCAGCTGTGGCCGCTCTTGCAAGCCCTGGCCCGCCTGGAACCGGGCGACGAGTGGCCCCTGCCGCGTGTGCTCGACCGCATTGGCCCCACCATCGGGCGCGGGCGCACCCTCATCGCCATCACTCCGTCGCTCGATCCGGCCTGGGTGGGCGAAATGCTCCGGCTCAAGCGCCGCGACATCGCCGCCGCCGCCTTGCTGGTGGACGCCGCCTCCTTTACGGCCCAGACGCCATCCACCCCGCCCCAGCTTGCCGCCCTGTGCGATTTGCTGGCCGACCACGCCATCCCCGCCCATCTCATCGACCGCAGCTTCGTCTTCCGGCCGCTGATCCCGATCAAGCGCAAACGCACCGTTTACAAGACCCTGGGCACTGGGCGCGTCGTTGCCGTCGAAGTGGAGGAGGAAGTATGAGCGAAAGCCCCCTGCTCGTGCGCCTGCTCCGTTTCCTCTCCCTGCGTCTGGCCCCGGCCGAAGGCTGGCTGAGCGCGCTCGGCCTCGCCATCGCCCTGCTGTCCCTGGCCCTGGGCATCGATCAGGCTCGCTGGACCCCAGGCGCGCCCCCCTCCTACGGCGTCGCTTTCGCCGCCGGTCTGCTCGGCCTCCTGCTGGCCAAAAGGGTGCGTCGCGGTCGCCTGGCGGTTCTGCTCGGCGCCGTCCTCGGCCTCGTCTTCTGCGTCTTCACCGCCGCCCGCGCCTGGCCGACGTTGGCGGTGTGGTGGAGCAACCTGGTCTTCGCCTTCACCTGGCTGCAAGACCGCCGGGCCGAGTTGAACGGCATCCCCCTGGGGCTGTGGGTGGGCGAGCACCTGGGCCGCTGGCTGGGGATGATGGCAGCCTGGTGGCAGGCGATCCTGGCCGGGCAGCGGGCGGTCGCCAAAGAACCCCTGGCCTTTTTCGTCTACCTGGCGGCCTGGGCCGTATCGGCCTGGGCCGGATGGACGGCCTACCGCCGCCACCGCGCCTTCGTCGCCCTGACCCCGGCCGGTGTGCTGCTGGCGGCTACCATCTACTACGCCTTTGGCGGGGTCGAGTGGCTGCTGCCCTTCATGGCCGGGCTGCTGATCCTGGCCGTGGCCCTGCGCCAGCACACCCTGCACGAGCAATGGCAGCGGGAGGGTGTGGATTTCTCGCCCGAGATCCGCCTCGAAGCCTCGCTCTACGGCCTCGTGCTGGCGGCCGGGGTGGTGGCGGCCATGCCTCTGCTCCCCAATATCGACCTGGCCGCCCTGGCCGCCGACATCCGCCAGGCCGTCAGTGGCCCGGCCGTCGCCGCCGAAGACCAGGTGCAGGCCATCTTCCCCGCCCTCGACCGCCCCCGCCCCCAGGCCCCCACCCGCCCGACCGCCCAGACCGGCGGCCTGCCACGCCTTCATCTCCTGGGCAGCGGGCCGGAGTTGGCGGAACGGCCGGTGATGACCGTGCGCACGAGCGACCCCGACCCGGTCGCCCAGGCCGCTAACTACCGCTGGCGAGCCTTCACCTACGCGGTCTACAACGGTCGCGGCTGGGAGAACCCCGAAACCGCCTTCGACCAGCGTTTCGGCCCCGGCGAAGTCTGGCTGGCCCACCCACCCGCCGCCCGCCGCCCACTCCGGCAGATCGTCGCCTTCGCGACCGGGGCGACAGACGGTTGGCTCTATGCCGCTGGCGAGATGATCGCCGCCGACCGCTCCTACATCGCCTATCTGCGCCAGCCCGACGACGCCATCGGCCTGGAGGCGGACGCGACCGCCTACATCGCCCTCTCGCAGATCCCTGCCGTCTCGGAGCAACAACTGCGCGCCTCGCCGCCGCCGCCCACCGGCACGATCGCCGCCGCCTATCTCGACCTGCCCCCGGCCGTCCCCGACCGCGTCCGCCAACTCGCCCAGACGGCCACGGCCGGCGCCGCCACCGCCTACGACCAGGCCCGCATGTTGGAAGCCTACCTGCGCCGCTTCCCCTACGACCTGGACATCTCCGAGCCGCCGGCGGGCGTGGATGTGGCTGATTACTTCCTCTTCGATTTGCAGCGCGGCTACTGCGACTACTATGCTACGGCCTTCGTGGTCATGGCCCGCAGCCTGGGCTTGCCGGCGCGGCTGGCCATCGGCTATGCCGCCGGCCACTACGACCACCCCAGCCACAGCTTCCTGGTCAGCGAGGCCCAGGCCCATTCCTGGCCCGAAGTCTACTTCGCTGCCCCCGATGGCGGTTCCTACGGCTGGATCCCGTTCGAGCCGACGGCGGCGCAACCGTCGTTCGTCTATGCGGCCGGCAACGACGACCAGGCGGCAGCGAGCTTATCCGCATTGGCCACCGACCTGGCCGCTCTGCGCCGTCGCGCCTGGCTGAACGCGGTCGTCCGTTGGAGCCTGCCGGTGCTGGCCGGGCTGAGCGCCTTCCTCCTGGTCAGTGCGGCCCGGCGCGAATGGCGCTTGCGCCGGCAGGCGGCCGATCCCTGGCAGTTGGCCTGGCTACGGCTGCAAGGCTGGGGATGGCGGTGGGGGGTGATCCCTGCCGTCTGGCTGACCCCGCGCGAATACGCCGCCCGCTGGCAGGGCTATCTTGCCAGCCAAATGGCCAGCCAGCCCACCGCCGCCGCCCTCGCCGCTCAGATCGACGCCCTGAGCCAGGCGGTCGAGCGCCGAACCTTCGCCCCGCCCACCCAGCGCCCGCCCGACCCCGCCGCAGCGCCCGCCTGGCGCCGCCTCCGCCGCCTGCTCTGGCAGCAGCGCCGGCGGGGATGAGGTTCCGTGTTGCGTGTTCCGTACTGCGTGAGACGTGAAACGTGATGCGTGAAGCGTGAGCGCCTGCGACCTGCGACCTGTCACCTGCGCCCTGCCACCTGCGACTTGCGACTTGCCACCTGCCACCTGCCACCTGCGACTTGCGACTTGCGACCCGCCCCCCATGAACATCTTCTCCGCCTTTGGCCTGGCCTCGGCTGCCGGCCTCAACGCCTACCTGCCCTTGCTCATCGTCGGCCTGCTCTCGCGCTACACCGACCTGCTCAACCTCGCCGCGCCCTGGGACACGCTCGAGAACCCGTGGGTGTTGGCCGTGCTGGCCGTGCTGTTGCTGATCGAAATGACGGTGGACAAGATCCCCGCGGTGGACAGCCTCAACGACGGCATCCAGACCTTCGTGCGGCCGGCGGCGGGGGCCATCCTCTTTGCCGCCAGCGGCAGCATCGTCACCGACCTCAGCCCGGTGTTGGCCATGATCGCCGGCATCCTGGTGGCGGGCGGGGTGCACGGCGTCAAGGCGGCGGCGCGGCCGGTGGTGACGGCGACGACGGCCGGGCTGGGGAATCCGGTGGTGAGCGTAGTCGAAGACGTGGCTTCGGCGACAATCACGGTGCTTTCGATCCTCGTGCCCGCCCTGGCCGCCCTGACCCTGGCGCTCCTGCTCTTCCTGGTGCTGCGTCGGATCCGCCGCCGTTCCACCGCCGACAGACCGTAGACCCAAGTCATAAAAACTCAGTGCGCGTCCGCGCGGTAGAAATCGCGCGGGAGGGCCAGGGCAAAGAGGCCGCCGATGACGGCCACCAGCGCCAGCCCCGGCAACACTGCCGCCAGCCCGATGCGGTCGCCCAGCCAGCCGGCCACGGCCGCGCCTACGGCTCCGCTGGCGAACATGAAGCCCAGCACCAGCCCCGAAGCCAGCCCCTGGCGGCCGGGCAGCATGGCCTGCGCCATCACCACGTTGATGCTGTGGCCGGCGGTCACGCACAGCCCGGCCAGGAACAGCAGCACATAGAAGGCCGGGCCGTGAGCGTCGAGGTAGAGCCAGACGAACGGCGCCGTCAGGAACATGCTGCCGATGACCACCTGCCAGCGCCCGACCCGGTCGGCCAGGCTGCCGCCCACCACATTGCCGAAGGCGCCGCCGATGATGACCACCGACAGGGCCACGCCGTAGGCGGACGGCGACCAGCCCAGGTCTTGCAGGTGCTTGGGCAGGAAGGTGACGGTGGTGGATTGCACCGTCATGCGGGTGAAGAGCAGCATGGCAAAGAAGACCAGCGAGAGCCTGCCCAGGCGCAAGACCAGCGGCCGGGTCGCTGCGGGCGTGCGCTCGTGCTGGCGCCGGGGGAGGGGCCGCTGGCGCCACATCCACAGCCCGGTGAGCAGGGTGAGCAAGGCCAGGGCGAGGAGGCCGGCCGGGCCCCAGGCATCGACCAGCGACCCCGCCAGGCTGGGTCCCACCCCCGACCCCATCTGCCCGAAGAGGAAGAAGACGGCGGTGGCGGTCGTCGCCTGGGCCAGGGGCACGCGGCGGGCGTTGACCGCGCCTTCGGGATGGAAGGCGCCGGAGCCGAGGGCCGAGACGATCAGGAAGACGATGGCCAGCCAGGGGTTGCGGCCAGAGACCAGGGCCGAGAGGGCGAAAAAGGCGGCGATCCACACCGCCCCGCCCGCAGCCAGGTAGTGGGGGCCGCGGCGGTCGCTCATCCAGCCGAAGATCGGTTGGGTGAGGGCGTTGGCGAAGGTGAAGCCGGTGGCAATGAGGCCGATGGCGGTGTTGCTGAGGCCCAGCGGCAGGCTGAGCCAGGCCAGCAGCAGCGAGACGCAGCTGGTGAGGACGTCGATGCTGGTGTGACCCAGGGCGTTGGCCAGATAGCGCCGGTCGCGCAAAAACGGCGGCAGCGAGATCGCCGCCAGGGGGCGGGCAGGGGTCATGGGCGCGCGGCCCCCGTCTTTTCGGCCAGGATGACGCCTTCGTGCAGGCTGAAGGTGGTCTCGTCGCCGCTCCCCTGCGGGTCGAGGAAGTCCCGCGCCGGCCCCTGGCTGCCCCAGAGCATGTCGGTCAGCGTCGCCCGGTCGGCCGGCGGCACGCCCATGCGCTCCATCCAGGCGTGGAAGCCCATCGGTTTCAGCAGCCGCTCGCTGTGCAGTATGCTCAACCCCGCCTGCTGGCAGAACCCGACCAGCCCGGCCAGGGGATGCAGCCAGCCGTGCGAGGGGTCGCGCAGCTTCTCGAAGCGGTTGACAAAGGCGGCGGCTTCGGCCTCGTCCGGGCTGATGTTGTCTACCAGCACCAGCCTGCCGCCGGGCCTCAGCGTCCGCGCCCATTCGCCAATGGCCGCGGCCTGGTGCGGGAAATGGTGCAGGGCCACGCGGCAGGTGATCAGGTCGAAGGCGGCGGCGGGGAAGGGCAGGCGTTCGCCATCGCCCTGCACCCAGACGATGTTCTCGAGACTCTGGCTGCGGCCGAAGGCCCGCGCCGCCGCCAGCATGTCGAAGGTGAGGTCGAGGGCGATGACCTGGCGAGCGCGGCGGGCGATGGCCAGGGCCGAATGGCCGCCGCCGGGCGCGACATCGAGCGCCAGCCAACCGGGCTGTGGGTCGGCCAATTCGGCCAGGCGGCGCAGGCTGTCGCCGTGGGCATGGACGGCCGAGCGGACATAGGCTTCGGCGTGGGCGCCGAACTGTTGTTGGACGAGGGTGCTGGTTGCCATCCCCGCAGTCTAGGCCAGGTGGGGCGCACTTGCCAAGTGCGTCGCGGCCTCTGTATCCATCTCCAGCCTGATCCCCTCCCGCTCGATGTTGCGGGCGAGCGGAAAGCCCTTCTCGCGCATGAATTGCCAGCGTTCCTGGTCGATGACGAAGAGGTTGAAGAGGACGTCGTATTCGAGCGAAACGCGGACGCCCAGTCTCCAGATGGCGTCACGGATTGGGTTCGTCTCCTGCGCGACCACGACGGCAATGTCGATGTCCGAATCGATGGTGTCATCCCCGCGCGCCTTCGAGCCGAACAAGATCAGATCGAGGACGCCGAACTCAGGCCGCGCGACAAGGCCGTGGATGATGGCATTCACGGCCTGTTGTTCGTTGTCGGGCAATCGCCACCAGGTGGTCATGCGTAGCCGTGTGCTTCGAGATAGTCAAGACTTTGTTCGACGAATTCCTGCGCCCGCGCCAACAGGCTGGCGACTTCGTCATCATCGAGCGCCGTGAGGAGGTCGTAGTCGGCCGACTCCCTCGACTCCATGGCTTTGCCATAGGCGTCGCTCAAGCGTCGGTCAAAGGCCCCCGTCTTCGGCTAGTAGGTGCGACGCACTTGCCAAGTGCGTCGCACCTGGAATCCACAACACCAGGTCATGCGTGCGAACGAAGATGGGAGATTGTTTCATGGGGCAATTCTGTCGGGCAATTCCGTCTCGTAGGGGCGAGGTCTCCTCGCCCTGGGCGTGGGGAGGGGGGCGTGGGGAGGGGGGCGTGGGGACCACGCCCCTACGACGGGGGGGCGTGGGGAGGCGGGCGTGGGGACCACGCCCCTACGACGGGGGGAGCGTGGAGAGGGGGGCGTGGGGAGGGGGGCGTGGGGACCACGCCCCTACGACGGGGGGGGCGTGGAGAGGGGGGCGTGGGGACCACGCCCCTACGACGGGGGGAGCGTGGAGAGGGGGGCGTGGGGACCACGCCCCTACGACGGGGGGAGTGGACGGCGCGGCGATGCGCAGAAGCTTGACCGGCAGCCCTTCCATCAACCAGGCGATGCGAAAGGCGCTCAGCGGCTCCGCCCACAGGCTATCCTGCCTGAGCTGGCGCTCGATCTCGTCCACGAAGCGCAGCAGCGGTTCGCCCATCTGCCGCCATGCCTCCGGCCCCACCGTGGCTTCCACATAACGGCGCAGCTGCTGTGGGTCGGGCTGCCCGCCCACCAACAACTGCTCGACGACAGCGTTCAAGAACTGGCGGTGTTCGAGGATAGTGGCGTAGGGCCAGCCGGGTTGGGCTTCCAACTCGCGCAGGCCGGGCAGGGCGATCTCGGCCGCCTTCTGGACGATGGCGGCCAGGCGCTGCTCGCGGCCGGCCTGCTCCTTGCGCAACTCGGTGGCGGCGCTGTGCAAGGGGGCCGAGGCTGTGTCTTTCACCAGTTCGTAGCCCTGGTCGAAAGCTTTGACCAGAGCGAGATCGAGCAATTTGGCGAAAGCGAGCGTGGCTGAGGTGGGCATGGGGTCTCCTTCGCTGTCAGGTGCGATTTCAGGTGCGTCGCACCTAAAGTTACCCTGGACAAACGCAGCTTGTCAATCGCCGCCCAGCCAGACGAATTCTCCGAATTTGCACTAATTCGGAGAATGAACTCTCCGAATTTGCACTAATTCGGAGAATAACCTAGACTACGGCCATGATCCCACGTCTACTTCAGACCCACATCACCGAACAGGTGCAGGCCGGGGGCAAGATCGTCCTCATCTACGGGGCGCGACAGGTCGGCAAGACGACGCTCGTGCAAAGCCTGTTGGCAACTCTGCCCTATCGTAGTCTGACGATCAGCGCCGACGAGCTGCGCTACGCCGATGTCCTCTCCAGTCGCGACCTGCGCCGATTACGCGGGCTGGTCGAAGGCTATGAGTTGCTTTTCGTCGATGAGGCGCAACGCATCCCCGAGATCGGCGTCAACCTCAAATTGCTGGTGGACAATCTGCCCAATCTGCGGATCATCGTCACCGGCTCGTCGTCGCTTGATCTCGCCAGCAAGGTTCAGGAACCGCTCACCGGTCGGGCATGGGTTCACCGCCTTTATCCGATTGCCCTGGCCGAGTTGGCGCAACTCCATAACCCGTTCGAGTTGGATGACATGATCGAGGAGCGGCTGATCTACGGCAGCTATCCCGAGATCTTCGCCCTGACCGGCGACCTGCAACGCCGCGACTACCTTCAGACCCTGGCCGCCAGCTACTTGTACAAAGATGTGCTGGAAATCGGCGGCATCCGCCATTCGCAGCAACTGCGCAATCTCGTGCGCCTGCTGGCATTTCAGATCGGGAATGAGGTCTCATTGACCGAACTTGGCAGCCAGTTGCAGCTGAGCAAAGAGACGGTGGCCACCTATATCGACCGCCTGGAGCAATCGTTCGTCGTCTTCCGCCTGGGTGGATTCAGCCGTAACTTGCGCAAAGAGGTCACCAAGCAGGACAAAATCTACTTTTGGGATGTGGGCGTGCGCAATGTCGCCATCGACAATCTCAAACCATTGGCCGAGCGCAACGATGTGGGCGCACTCTGGGAGAACTTCGTCATCGCCGAGCGTCTGAAGCGACTGCACTATCGCCGGGAACTGGCCAGCCTCTACTTCTGGCGCACCTACAGCGGCTCCGAGATCGACATCGTCGAGGAAGCTGGCGGCCGCATCAACGCCTTTGAGTGCAAATGGGGACGGGCGCGCACCCGTTCGCAAGAGACATTTCTGGCTGCCTATCCTCAGGCGACCGTTGAGATCATCAATCGCGAGAGCTACCGGGCCTATTTGGTGGGGTGAAACGATGGGCGGATGGGGAGGATGGGCGGATTGATGGGATATCGCGAGAGCTACCGGGCCTATCTGGTGGGGTAAAACCGGCGGCGGCGAACTTTCCCCTCCTTCACCCATCGCCCCTCCCCCACCCCTGTGCTATACTCCCTCTCTCCCCCTCCCTCCCTGCGTCCCCCCCTCTCCCCCCCTCCCACCCATGAGCCGCGTCTACGTCGCCCTCGACCTCGAAACCACCGGCCTCAACGCCGAACGCGATAGCATCATCGAACTGGGCGCCGTCCGTTTTCGCGATGGCCAGGTGCTCGACACCTTCAGCCAGGTCGTCAACCCCGGCCGGCCCATCCCGCGCGGCATCCAGCAGATGACCGGGATCAGCCAGGCCGAGGCCGACCGCGCCCCCAGCCTGGGCAGCGTGGCCTCGCGCTTCCGCAGCTTCATCGGCGACGCCCCCCTGGTGGGGCACAACATCAAATTCGATGTCGATTTCCTCAAAAGCAACAATCTCTATCGCCACAACCAGGAAATCGACACCTGGGAGATGGCCGTCATCCTCCTGCCCGGCCTGCCCAGCTACAAACTCGGCCGCGTGGCCGAGGCCTTCGGTCTCAGCCTGGAAAACGCCCACCGCGCCTTCGACGACGCCGAAGCCTCGTTTCGTATCTTCGAGGCCCTGCGCCAGCGCGCCATCGCCCTGCCCGCCGCCATCTTGCAACAGATCAACAAGCTGGCCGCCAACTCCGATTGGAACCTGCGCGATGTCTTCGCCGAATGCGAGCGCGAGGCGGCGGCGCATTGGGGGCAGGGCCGGCCGGTCGAGAAGAAGAAAGACGCCGGGCCGCTATTCGACGAACTGCGCCCGCTGGAGCCGGTGGCCAAACCGCAGCCGCTGGATGTGGAGGACCTGGCCGGGATGCTGGGGCTGGACGGGCGCTTTGCCCTGGCCTTCGAGAACTACGAACACCGGCCGCCGCAGGTCGCCATGTTGCGGGCCGTGGCCGAAGCCTTCAACAAAAGCCGCCATGTCCTGGTCGAGGCCGGCACCGGCACCGGCAAATCCGTCGCCTACCTCATCCCCGCCCTGGCCTGGGCCAACCAGACCGGCCGCCGCGTCGTCGTCAGCTCCAACACCATCAACCTGCAAGACCAACTTTTTCATAAAGACCTGCCCGACCTGCGCCGCATCCTGCCCTTCGATTTCAAAGTGGCGGTGATGAAAGGCCGCAGCAATTACATCTGCCAGCGCCGGCTGCAACACCTGCTGGAGCGCCCCGACCTGACCGCGACCGAGATCAGCGTCCTCGCCCGCATCCTCGTCTGGCTGCCCGGCACACTGACCGGCGACCAGGCCGAGATCACCCTGATCAACGGCCGCGAGCGGGCCGTGTGGGGGCGCGTCTGCTCGGAAGGGGCCACCTGTTCGCCCAATCGCTGCAAAGACGCCGCTGGCCAGCCCTGCCACTACTACCGCGCCCGCCGTCTGGCCGAGGCCGCCCATGTCATCATCATCAACCATGCCCTGTTGCTGGCCGATATCGCCGTCGAGAACAACGCCATCCCGGCCTACAACTACCTGATCATCGACGAAGCCCACCACCTGGAAGACGCCGCCACCAACGCCCTCACCCTGACGATGGACCACCCCAGCTTCATCGCCAACCTGCGCGAACTGGCCCCCACCGGCGGCGAAACCCGGGCCGTGGGCCTGCTGGCGGATGTGGCCACGGCCGTGCGCAATGCCTGCCCGCCCGACCGGGCCGAAAAGACCGTCGCCTTCACCCGCGAGCTGCACGAGGCCATCCCCAGCCTCGATATGCGCAGCTACGAATTCATGGATGCGGTCGAGCGTTTCATCAAAGACCTGATCGGCAAACGCAAGTTCGAGGATAACAAGTACGACATCAAACAACGAGTGACCAACACCGAGCGAGTGCAGCCGGCCTGGGTCAACGTCGAGATCACCTGCGACAACCTGACCACACCCTTCAAACGCTTTCTGGCCAACCTGGCCGGGTTGCTGGCGGCCCTGGCCGACCTGGGCAACTACAACATCGCCAAACTCGACGAACTGATCGGCTCGCTCAACTCCATCACCCAGGCCCTGGCCGAGGTCTACGGCCTGGTCGAGGCCGCCGTCTTCAAACCCGACCCCGCCGCCATCTACTGGATCCGCTACAACCAGCAGCAGAACGCCATCTCGCTCCACAGCGCCCCCCTCCATGTCGGCAACCTGATCCAGACCGGGCTGATGCTGCCGCGCGACACCGTCGTGCTCACATCGGCCACCCTGCGCACCCAGAATAGCTTCGATTACCTGCGCAACCGCCTGGCCATCGACGCCGCCGACGAGTTCGTGCTCGAAAGTCCCTTCGATTACCGCACCCACGCCCTCGTCTACGTCCCCACCGACATCCCCGAACCGAACGACCCCGCCTACCAGACCCAGGTGGAGCAGAGCATCCTGCAGCTCGCCCTGGCCACCAAAGGCCGGCTGATGGCGCTGTTCACCTCCTATGCCCAGCTCCAGCGCACCGCCGAGGCCCTGCGTCCCCTGCTCGACGAGGCCGGGTTGACGGTCTACATCCAGGGCGAGGGCGGCTCGCGGCAGCAGATCCTCGACGCCTTCCGCAAGACCGACAAGGCCGTGATCATGGGCACGCGCAGCTTCTGGGAGGGCGTCGATGTGCAGGGCGAGGCCCTCAGCGCCCTCGTCATCGCCCGCCTGCCCTTCGCCGTCCCCACCGACCCCATCGTTTCCGCCCGCTCCGAGACCTTCGACAACGCCTTTTACCAGTATTCGGTGCCCGAGGCCATCCTCCACCTGCGGCAGGGCTTCGGCCGTCTGATCCGTTCGGCCAGCGACCGCGGCCTGTGTGTGCTGTTGGATCGCCGCGTGACCAGCAAAAGCTATGGCCGGCTGTTCCTCGAATCACTGCCTGGCTGCACGATCAAGCGCGAGCCGCTGGCCAACCTGCCCCTGGTGGCGCGCGGCTGGCTGGCCGGGACGCTGGCCCCCGACCAGCCGCTGGCGCCGCTCCCCGCGCCCCGCCCGCCGCTTCCCACCTCTCGCCCCCCGGCTACGCCCCGCCGCCCGGCTGCCGCCGACCCTTTCCCCGACTTCGACGACTACCTCCCCGCCCCACCCCCGCCCGAATTCTGGGAATGAGGGGCGGAGGCAGGGCGCCGGTGGTGAACCACGCCAGGTTCTGCAACCGCTTGGAGGGGTACAGCCTGTGCTTCGGTTCGTTGAGCCATCGACGCGCTTCACTCAGAGGGTGGCGCTCAGCCAACGGTCTCTGCCAAACGGATCAGCGCGCTTTGTTCGCCGGCCACGCCTTCGTTCAGCCGGGCCGCAGCCACAATGGGCATCCATCGGGCGATTTCGGCGCCGGCGAGGGGGCGCCGGCGCCGATAGGCTCGCAAATACGCAGCCAGGAAAGCCCGGCGCAGGACTTCGGTCATGATGCGCTTGGCCGCCGGCATGCCTTCCGGCAGCACCGCAATCCGAAACAGCAGCACGGTGCGGGCCACATCGGCATCCGGGTTGCCGTGGGTTCCGGTCATCCAATCGAGCACGATCGGGCCGCGCGGCGACAGGATCAGGTTGTCGGGGTGATAATCGCCGTGGCACACCGCCTCGCCATCGGGCAGGCGCAGCAGGGCCGCCATAAGCTGCCGGCGAGTTGTTTCGGGCAGCGCCGGCGCATAGTCGACGGCCCGGATCAGGCTGTCGCGCTGCGAAGGCAACTGCGGCCGCCGGCAGGCGTGCATGGCTGCGTGCACCTCGGCGAACTGCCGGGCGCTGTGCCAGAGCGTCCACGGCCGTCGCACCAGATCATCCAGCATCGAAGGCCCGGCGATGCGCTCGCTGACGATGCCCGGCCGGCCCGCCACCGTGATGACATCGCCGATGGCCGGCGCCGCCAGACCGGCCTCGGCCACGATCCGGCCCACCCTGGCCTCATGGTCAACCCAGGCTGGCTCCATCTCTGCGCGGTAGAGCTTGAGGACGTGTCCTTCGCCCCAGGCGTAGACCTCGGCGGTGCGACCGCTGCCGATCGCAGAACCTTCTGGCTGTGGTTCGGCAGGCTGGGGCGCCGATTGTTTCGTCAGCATTGGTTCAGGCAGTCAGCTTCCGCCAGGCAAAGCCCCGGTAGGACTCGGTGAAGCCGAAACTGTCGTAGAAGCGATTGGCGGCCATGCTATCGCCCGTGTCGACCGTGACATCGACCGCCCCCATCGCCCCCAATCGCCGCAGCCCCTCCTGCATTAGCGCCGTGGCCAGGCCCTGGCGCAGGTGGTCGGGATGGGTGCAGACCGGCTCGAAGACGCCGCGGCGGTTGGCCGCATCATAGGGGACGCCGACATAGGCGGCGAAGGTACGGTCGGGCGCGACGGCGACCAAGTCGAGCTGGCGGTGAAAACACGGCGCCAGCTGGCAGAAGTTGGCATACTCGGCCGCGTTGTGGAAGGTGCGGCCGAAGGCGGTGTTGAGCAGGTCGGCAATGCGCTGGCAATCGGCCGGATCATCCGGGTTGGTTGGGCGGAGGGTGTAGCCTTCGGTCACATCGGGGTGCGGCAGCGGCTGCGCGCCCAGCCGCATGTGCCGGATCATGCCCCAGTTGTCGGTCTTGTGGAACCCGCGCGCGGCCAACAAGCGCGGGCGCAGGGCATCGTACTCGTAGACATAGATTTCCAGCCCTGCCGGCGCGGCCAGATGCGCCAGCGCCCAATCGATCATCTCCCCCTCCAGATGCCGGAAATCGGGATGAACGTTCAGGTGGGCGTCATCGGCGCCCTCGGCCAGGACGAAGCCGGCAAGCTGGCCGCCGTCGGTCTCCCAAAGTTGGATGGGGCGGGCCAGCAGGCGGTTCGCCTCCAGGTCGGCGTTGTAGAAGCGTTTGCCCTCCAGCCGGCGCATGTCCCAGTTGAAGCCGATGGGGGTGATGGGAACGGTGGCAATCAACAGCTCGCGCATCCGCCAGAAGTCCTGGTCGCCGCGCAGGGGGCGGGAAATCACGCGCGGGCGGTCGTGAAGTCTCTCAGGCATCATCGTTGGTGGTCTCTTTCACGGAACGGTATGGGCGGGCTGTTATGAGAAGCGCCTCAATCCCCAATCACCCCCCCACAGACTCGCTCGTTTTCGGCCGTCAGATGTCCGTCAGCAGTATTCCTAGATCCCCATAGTCATAAGGAGGACGTCTGCGCACCGTGAGAACATCAATCGCTCTGTCAGCTTCGGTGATCGCATATACGATCCGCCAGTCGCCCAGGCGAATGCGCCACAAAGCATATTCAGAATCACCGACTGGTCGCAATTCCTTGCTGCCAGGAGGATGCGGATCCTTCTCCAATGCGTCGATTGCACGTTTGGCCCTCTGTCGCACATGGCCGGGCAAGTGCTCGATCTCGTGCAGGGCTTGCGGGATGACATAGACCGTGTACTGGTTCACGCTATCTCGCTTGCTACGCTTCTCCACTCCACCCAACCGGCCCGCTTGCGATCTCCTCCCGCTGCCTTCAGTTCTGCAAAAGCAGAGCGAGCGATCTGAAGATCTTCCACCGTTTCCAGCCATTCGATCAGCGCTTCCCAATCGTCGGCGCGAAGAACTGCCAGCCGCTGATCTCTGGCTGTTACAAACTGAACAGACTGTAGAACCTCTAATCCACTCATTGGCTTGACGTCACCTCCTGTTCTTGGGTGCGATTGACCAGGAAGGTTGAACCTGCTCGGGTTGCCTTGCCCGTGGGCCGAACCTCACTGCAATTGGACCGAGGATACCGCTCCTGTTCAGCGCCATCGTACCATCTTATCCAGGTAGCGTCAAAAGACCTCAACCGTCTCCGCATCGCTATCGCGCCATCCTGAAGGAGGCGATTCTTGAGCCTGACACAAGGCCCGTCCGCACCGGCGTTGCGGCCCCCTACAAGAGGCATGTTTGCGCGGCGATTGCACGAATGCTGGGGTGCGTTCTACAATACAAGGAGTGCAACCATTCAAGGATGGCTTATGAACACAGATTCTATCGAGACGATCATCGTCGGCGGCGGCCAGGCTGGGCTGGCGGCCAGCTATTGCCTGCAACAACACGGACGCCACCACCTGGTGTTGGAAGGGGCAGACCACCCTGCCCCTGCCTGGCGCCAGCGCTGGGATTCCTTCACCCCCGTCACCCCCAACTGGTGTTTTCAGATGCCCGGCGCCGCCTATGCCGGCGATGGGCCGGATAGCTTCATGCCGCGCGACGACATCAGCGCCTTCTTCGAGCGTTATGTGGCCGATCATGCCCTGCCTGTGCGTTACGGCGTCAGAGTAGAGGCAGTGGAACTGCTGGCAGGGCAGCCGGGCTATCGGGTGCAGACAAGCGCCGGCGATCTGGCAGCGACCAATGTTGTCATCGCCACGGGCCTGTTCCAGCGACCCAAGATCCCGGGCTTTGCCGCTGGGCTGCCGGCCAAGATTCTACAACTGCATTCCGGCCAGTATCGCCGGCCCGACGATCTGCCGCCGGGGGCGGTGCTGGTGGTGGGCAGCGGCCAGTCGGGCTGCCAGATCGCCGAGGAACTGTACAAGAGTGGACGGCGCGTGTTTTTGTCGATTGGGGGCGCGGGGCGGGGTCCGCGACGCTACCGTGGTCACGATATTTTCCGTTGGCTTGATTGGACCGGTTTCCTCGATCGCAAGCCCGACATGCTGCCTTCGCCGAAGGCTCGCTTTGCCCCCAACCCGCACGTTTCCGGCGCCGGCGGCGGCCATGATCTCAATCTACATCAGTTTGCCCGCGATGGCGTGACGCTTTTGGGGCATGTGCGCGGGGGCGATGACGCTACCCTGGCGGTGGCGGCCGACCGCAACGAAAGCCTGGCTAAGTCCGATCAGATCACGGCCATGCTGGTCAAAATGATCGATAACTACATCGCCAAGACCGGCATGGACGCGCCGGAAGAGCGCCTGCCGGAGTGGCGCGACGGCTATGAGGGCGACGAGATGACGGCGCTGAACCTGGCGACGGCGGGTATTTCGTCCGTCATCTGGTCGGCGGGTTACAGCTTCGATTTCAGCCTGGTGCGGCTGCCGGTGTTGGATGGCGACGGCTTTCCGATCACCCAGCGCGGGGTCACAGCCTTTCACGGACTTTATTTCCTCGGCCTGCCCTGGCTGTACACGCAGAAATCGGGTCTACTGATGGGCGTTGGCGCAGATGCTGCCTTCGTCGCCGGACATATTGCGGCCAGGTGAAACGAGGCCATGACTTCCACCCAGCAAGGCTATCTCCTCATCGCCGACATCACCGGCTACACCATGTACCTGAGCCAGTCGGAACTGGAGCACGCGCAGGAGGTGTTGCAGACGCTGTTGGAACTGCTGATCGACCGCACCCGGCCGCCGCTGACTATCTCGCGCACGGCCGGCGATGCTGTGATCAGCTATTCGTTGTTGGGCGCGTCTTTGGCCGGGCAGACCTTTGTCGAGCTGATCGAAGACACCTATGCCGCCTTTCGCCGCGCCATCGAACTGATGGTGCTGAACAATTCCTGCCACTGCAATGCCTGCGCCAATATCGGGTCGCTCGACCTCAAGTTCTTCGTCCACTTTGGCGCCTTCGGCATCCAGCGGCTGGGCGGGCACGACGAGTTGGTGGGGAGCGATGTCAATCTCATCCACCGTCTGCTCAAGAACCATGTCGTCGAGCAGACAGACGTTCGGGCCTATACGCTCTATACCGACGCCGCCATCACGCGGCTCGACCTGGACGAGTTCTGCCAAAAACTGACGCCGCATCGCGAAAGCTACGAGCACCTGGGCGAGGTGAAGGTCTGGATCCAGGATATGCACCCGGTGTGGCTGCAGAAGCGGGAGGCCAACCGCATCGTCATCCCGCCGGAAAGGATTGCTTTGCAGGTCGAGGCCGAGATCGCCCTGCCGCCGGAACTGGTCTGGGATTATCTGGCCCGGCCAGAGTATCGCGTGACGGTGATCGGCTCTGACCGTCAGGAAATCCTGGATCGCAAGGACGGTCGCGTGGCCGAGGGCAGCGTCTATCTGTGTTATCACGGCAATCAGGTCACCCGCCAGGCGGTGGTGCAGTGGCGGCCCTTCGAGCAGATGACGAGCGAAGACCTGGTCCCCACGCCGTTTGGCTCGATCCGGGTGTTGGTGGATTTCCACCTGCTCCCCGACCGGGGCGGCTCGCGGCTGGTGCAGACCTTCGGCAAACCCCAGGGGCCGTTTCTGGCCCGCAAGATGGCCGAGAGGATGCTGGGATCGCTGGCCAAACAGGCGAAGCTGGACATCGAAGCCTTCCGCAGACGGATCGAGGCCGACGCCGCCGGGCGCGACGCTCATCTGCAGGAGCAACCATGACGATCACCTTCACCGAGGCCGACATCCGCGCCTATGCGAACAGCCAATCGTTCAGCCGCGGCTACGAATATTACAGCCACGGCGCCGTCTCGAATCTCGTCCGCCGCGGCAATCTGCTGACAGCTGAGGTCGCGGGCAGCCAGTATGAACCTGTCGGGCCTGCTAGAAAAGCACGGGCGGAAGTATAAGCTGGTGCCGATGTTGAAGGGGATACGATAGAGTGCGACCAGGTATGGTAAACTGAACGGCGTCGCACTTTCCCCAACCCTCGCTGCCCGGCCAACCGAGATGAGCCAGCCCGACCTCGAACCGAAAGAACCGGTGCAATCCCTGTCTTCGCGTGAGCCTGCCCCTAACGAAGACGAAATCGTGCGTCTGCGGCTTGCCGTCGCCGCCGCCAAAGAACGCCTGGCGCCGTTCGAGCAACGCTACGGCGTCAGTTCCGAGTATTTCATGGCAGAGATGGCGGCTGAGGATTTGGAGGGTGGGGACGATGAGTATGTGCAGTGGGCGGGGGAGTGGAGGTTGTTGAAGCGATTGGAGGAGAAGTCAACGCAGTAAGAGAAGCAGGAAGTGGTAATCATGCCCCACGAAGCATCCTTCTCATCCACCCTCTTTCGCATCCATGAACCCGGCGGCTGGGTGTTCGCCCCGGTTCCCGATGAATTCGCCCCGGTGACAGCCGGGGCCTGGGGCCGCATTCCCGTGATTGCAGCCGTCGATGGCGCCACCTGGAAGACCAGCGTCTGGCGCGAGAAATCGGGGCGCACCCTGCTGGCGGTGCCGAAGGCGATCCGGCGGGGGAAGGATGAAGGGGATGTCGTCGTCGCCTGCCTTGACATCGCTCACCCGGCAAGGCACAATGCAGCCAAGAACGCCGCCATCCCTGCCGCCGGACCCCAGCCACCATGCCCATCCCGCGCCCCGACCTCAGCCAGGCCGACCCCGCCATCCTCGACTACATCGCCGCCCTCGAAGCCGAGCTTGCCCGCCTGTACGCCCTCCAGGACGCCAACGACCGCTCACACCTGGCCCGCCGCCAGCCCGAAGCGCCCCCCGAACCCTCCGAGCCGCCCACCACCCTCAACATCGTCACCATCAGCGCCGGGGGGCTGGTCAAACGTAGCCCACGCCACCTCTACCAACGACAACGGCGCGGGGGCATGGGCGTCTTCGACCTGGAAACGCCCGACCGCGACCGCCCCGCCTTCCTTGCCCTGGCCGACGCCGCTGCCGGCCTGCTGCTGCTGACAAGCCGCGGGCGCGCCTTCCGGCTCCCGCTTGGCTCGCTGGCCGAAGCGCCCGTGCGCAGCCGGGGCCAGGCCAGCGGCGATTTCCTCAGCCTCCTGGTCGATGAGCGCCTGATCTGCGCCCTGCCGGCCGACGGCGGCAGCTATCTGGCCCTGGTCAGCGAGCGGGGCCAGGTACGCCGCTACAGCGCCCACCTTTTCGGCGAAGCCATGCGGCCCGGCGCCGCCGTCTTCGACCCGGCCTATGGCGGCGAACCGGCGGCCGCCTGCTGGACCACCGGCGACGACGACCTCTTCATCGTCACCCGCGCCGGCCTCGCCATCCGCTTTGCCGAACGCCAGGTGCCCGTGCGCGGCGTGCTGGGCATCCGCCTGGAGCGGGACGACCGCGTGGCGGCAATGACCGCGGTCAAAGACGACGCCGGCGTTTTTCTTCTCGGCGCCGATGGTCGCGGCGCCCTGCGGCAGATGGCAGGCTTCCGTCCCCACAAAGAGCCGGGCGCCGGCGGCAAAACGGCCATGAAGACCGACGCCCTGGTCGGGGCCGTGACGGTGGGGGCGGACGACGAACTCTTCCTCCTCTCCCGTCTGAGCAAGATCATCCGCTTCGCCGCCGCCGAGGTCCCGGCCAAAGACGGCGTGGTGCAGGGCGTCAATTGCATGGAACTGCGCAGCGACGAGACCGTCGCCGTCATCGCCAGCCGCGGCTCGGCTGCGGCCATCCCGAGGTAGCATGGACAACAAAGCCCCCGCCCAAATCCAGATCGAGGTCCCCACCGATCTGCAGGCCACCTACGCCAACTTCGCCGTCATCAACCACGCTTTCAACGAGATCGTGATCGATTTCGCCCACATCATCCCCAACGTCCCCAGCACCCGCGTGCGCCAGCGCCTTGTCCTCACCCCCTACCACGCCCGGCTGCTCTACGACGCCCTGGGGGCCAACCTGGCCAACTACGAACGACGGTTCGGGCGCATCGAGTCGCCCTCGGCTGGCTCGCACGACCTGCCCAAAATGGGCGTGGACCCCGGCCAGGTGCACTAAGCCACCCCGCTCACTCGCTCCTCCTGCCATGACCCAGCCAGCGACCAATTTTGGCTTTAGCGACGCCGAAATCGGCGACGGCAGCCGCACCCTCAGCTATATCGCCGCCATCAGCGAGGCCCTACGCGAAGAAATGCGCCGCAACCCCGATGTGCTCGTGGTCGGCGAAGACATTGGCGGGGAGTTCGGCGGCGCCTTCAAAGTGACGAAGGGCTTCGAGGCCGAGTTTGGCCGGCAGCGGGTGCTGAACACCCCTCTGGCCGAGTTGAGCTTCACCGGCATGGGCACGGGCATGGCGCTGATGGGGTTGCGACCGGTGATCGAGATCCAGTTCGCCGACTTCATCAGCTCGGCCTTCGATGCCATCGTCCAGTTCGCTGCCACCGTCCACTATCGCTGGGGCGGCGCCGTGCCGTGGGTCATCCGGGCGCCCAGTGATGGCGGCATCCGCTCCGGCCCTTTCCATAGCCAGAACCCTGAAGCCTGGTTCGTCCACACCCCCGGCCTCAAAGTTGTGGCTCCCGCCACCCCTGCCGATGCCAAAGGCCTGCTCATCGCCGCCATCCGCGACCCGAACCCTGTCATCTACTTCGAGAGCAAACCGCTCTATCGTTCGCTCAAGGGCCGGGTGCCGGCGGGCGAGTATGTCACACCCATCGGCCAGGCTCGCACGGCGCGCGAGGGCGATGACCTGGCCATCATCGCCTACGGCGCCCAGGTGCACGAATCTCTGAAGGCCGCCGAACGGTTGGCGGAGGAGGGCGTCCAGGCTGAGGTGCTCGACCTGCGCTCGCTCAAACCCCTCGACATCGAGGCCATCCTCGCCACTGCCCGCAAGACCGGCAAAGTCCTGGTCGTCCACTCGGCCAACCGGCTGGCCGGGGTGGGGGCCGAAGTGGCCGCCCTGATCGCCGAGCAAGCCTTCGCCTGGCTGGACGGCCCCATCGTCCGCCTGGGCGGGCTGGACACGCCCGTTCCCTTCAGCCCACCCCTCGAAGACGCCTATCGCCCCACCTCCGAAAGCATCTATCAGGCTGCGAGAACTCTGGCGGCGTTCTAAAGATCAGCTATTGGCTGAACAATGGTATGATGTACACTGTGCTGGAAAGGAAATGATGCCGCACACTGCATTATTCTCAAGGACCTTGCCGATGTTAGCAACCCTGACCGTACAACAAGAAGCAATGCCAATAATCCGTTCAGGCATTGAGATGAAACGTAAGGCTCTTGAATTCAACCTGAGGCAGTATCAGGCGCGTTTGAGCAGATTTGAAGATCGGTACGCAATGAGCACCGACCAGTTTGCCCACCGCTTCGCTGCCGGTGAATTGGGTGACGAGGCTGATTGGTTCGAGTGGGAATATGTGCTGGATGTTTGGCGAGAAACCGATCGCCAATTGAAATTGATCGGGACCGTTCGTTTGTAAGTCATCCCGTATTCCGCATCTGCACCACCACTGGCGCCGTCTGCGCCAGAACCTTGAGGTCGAACCAGAACGAACGCTGCTCCACATAGCGCAGATCCCATTGCACGATCTGGGGGAAGGGGATGCTGCTGCGGCCGTGGATCTGAGCCAGACCGGTGATGCCGGGCAACACCGACAGCCGCGGCAGATACCAATCGAAATAGACTTCGGCTTCGTAATCGATCGATGGCCGCGGCCCCACCAGGCTCATATCGCCGAGAATGACATTGAAAAGCTGCGGCAATTCGTCCATGCTCGTCTTGCGCAGCACCTTGCCCACGCGGGTGATCATGCGCCCGTCGCCGGTGGGTTTCAGCAGGCCGCCGTTGCTATGCGGTCCTTTGGTGATCTCGCCGCGAATGACCTGTTGGGCAAAGGCCCGGTGCGAGAGCGAGTGATCGACATCGCGCCTCATCGAGCGAAACTTGTAGAACGAAAACACCCGCCCGCCCAAGCCAACCCGTCTTTGTTCGA
The DNA here is from genome assembly GCA_019695115.1 of Caldilineales bacterium. Lineage (GTDB taxonomy): Bacteria > Chloroflexota > Anaerolineae > J102 > J102 > SSF26. Next base: position 39,416 of record JAIBAP010000042.1, read on the forward strand.
TGATGACCGGGCCTCCATCTTCCAGCTTGATGGCCAGCCAGATGACAACCAGCAGCGGGGACAGCAGAACCACCAACAGCAGGGCGAGCGATAGATCGAAAATGCGTTTGCTCAGGCGATAGCTGAGCGCCGCCGGCGCCGGTTCGACCGCAACCGTGGCATGGCTGGCAGCCGCGGCGGGATGGGCAGGCAAAGGCGATGAGCGCAGGGCAGAACCAATGATCTGGGGTTTGGTGGTGATCATGTCGGCGTCGTTCCTGATCATGGCGGCGGCGGGGATGGGTGCGAAGATGGGTGCAGGCTGGCCGGTGCGAAGGCCGGACTACATTAGCACAAGTTGGGAAAATCTCCCAAGCCAGGCGCAGCCCGCTGCGGGCGCCGTGAACGCTCTCGATTCGTCTAGGCCGCCGGTCGGACGAAGCGATGTCCTCGGTCTGTTGATACAGTAGCACATGCCCATGAAATGCCGATGAAAATGCCCCCGCCGCCGCATGAGAGTTCGTTCATCTACAGCAGCCGGCCGGCATAGCGCGCCCGCGGGTAGCGGCGAAGATGATGTTGCCATTGCAGATAGACGCGGTCGGCCAGCCGCAGATGATAGATCAGCCGCCCCGTCAGACTGATCCGCTCCGGCTTGGAGGCCGACTCGATGAAGATGTGGGGGATGCGGTGCAGCCTGGACAGGAGGGCGAAAGGGATCTGCAAGCTCGGTCCCGCGCCGAGGATGGCGTCGGGCTGGGATTGGGAGAGGATGGTCTTGGCCTGGCGCAGGGCCGAAGGCATCTTGCGCACCACCGTGAGCGGGTCTTCGGTCACGCCCTGGCGCTTCTCGCGCGGCTGCACCACCCGATACACCGGCCCCATCCGCATGATTTTGTGCGCGGACACGGCGTCATAGTCGGCGACAACATAGTGATAATCATGGTGCGGGCCGAGTAGCTCTACCAGGCGCAGCATCTGCTTGGTGTGGCCGCCGGCGCCCAGGATGATCAACAGGCGCATCAGTCCAGGGCCGCGGCGGAGGAGGATGGCAAGAGGCGGGCCGGGATGGGTGTGTAGGGCGGCAGAGTGATCAGCCGGCGTTCGCGGCTGGCTAGCAGGATTTGCTCGGCCAGAAAGACGGCCCTCAGCCCCTCCTCTCCGTTCACCAACCCGTTGTAGCCATGCTGCGCCGCCGCCACGAACGCCTCCAACTCGGCCCGCAGCGGTTCCACCCGCTCCAGTTCATACTTGATCACACTGCCCTCGCTCGCTCCCGAAGTAGCCAGCGTTTCCCACTTGTCCGCCGACGAGCGATTCTCATAGAACCAGAGTTCCTGGGTCAGATAGTTGACCAGGAACATGCCGTGCTCGCCCAGGATCGAGAGTTGCCGGATCTTGGTCGGGGTCAGCCAGTTTACATCCAGCATCCCCACCACCTCGTCGTCGAAGCGGACGATGCTCGAGACCATGTCCTCGTGCTCGTTTTGCAGCGTCCGTTTCACCTCGGCGGCGATGCTGCGGATGCCCGTCCCCACCAGATACTCCATCACATTCAGTTCGTGCGTGGCCAGGTCGAAGACCACGCCCACATCCTGCACCCGCGGCGGAAAAGGCCCGATGCGCCGGGCGTGGATCTGGTAGATGCGGCCCAGTTGGCCGTTTTCCAGGCGCTGTTTGAGGGCGATGACGGCCGGGTTGTAGCGCTCGATGTGGCCCACGCCCAACACGCGGTTGTAGCGATGGCTGGCCTCGATCATCACCCGGCCATTGTCCACCGAATCGGCCAGCGGTTTTTCGACAAAGGTGTGGAGGCCGGCCGACATTGTCTCCAGCGCGGCCTGGCAATGCATGTGGGTGGGCAGGGCGATGCTGACGACATCGATCTGCTCCGTGTCCAGCATCTCGCGGTAGTCGCGGTAGGGAGTGGCCTTGTAGGTGCGGGCCGCCCGGTCGCAGACTTCGGGGTCGGCGTCGGCGACGGCCACCAGGTTGGTCATCGGCATGCGGGCATAGACGCGAGCATGGTTGGCGCCCATGGCGCCCACCCCGATCACAGCCGCATTCAACGTCTCGGGCACAGAAGGAACCTCGAAAGATTAGGGATGATGTGCACCAGGCGCAAGCGACGCCGTGAGAAGCAGTCAGATCGCGCCAGGCTGCCCGGAAGGTCAGGTCAAGCTGGCTTTGGCGACGCCGTCGTGGTGCAAGGGCGTATTCTGCCTGCTTTTTCGGCTGCGGTCAAAAGCGCATTGCTTTGCCGCTTCGGGCCGACTCGCCCTGCTTGTGATCGCCATCTTGCCAGCTGAGGATGAAAGCGACGTGAACGCGGCTGTGCGGCAAGATGACAGTTTGGCAAGGTCGCCAAGACGACGACGGGCCAGGAAATTGGTGGGCGCCTGCCGCCTTTGGTAACATGGCTGCATCTACTTTCTTCAGGAGTTTCTGGATGACCGCATCCTCGCAACGTCTTATTCGCATCTGGTTGTACACCCTCTGCTTTTTGATCGCCGCCATGGTCGTGGTTGGCGGTTTCGTTCGCCTCAGCCGCGCCGGGCTTTCGATTGTGGAATGGAACGTTCTCACCGGCGTCGTCCCCCCCATCGGCGCGCAGGCCTGGCAGGCGGAATTTGCCAAATATCAGCAGTCGCCTGAGTTTCAGCAGGTCAACAGCGCCATGACGCTGGCCGGTTACCGGCGCATCTTCTTGATCGAATGGGCGCACCGGCTCATCGCCCGGCTGGTGGGGTTGGTGGTGTTCGTCCCCCTGCTGGTTTTCCTCTTGCGCCAGACGGTTCCCTGGCGAAAATCCGGCATCTACCTTCTCATTCTGTTTCTGTTCGGCTTCCAGGGCTTCTTGGGCTGGATCATGGTTGCCAGCGGCTTGATCGACCACCCCCACGTCAGCCATTATCGCCTCACCATCCATCTGCTCACGGCCCTGAGCCTGTTGGCGATCTGCCTGTGGCAGGCGTTGAACCTGACCCCGCGCTTCGCCGCCGTGCGCCGGCTGCCGGCCATCCCCGGTCAGCGCGGCCTGGCTGTGTTCTTGCTGGTTGTGGTCATCCTCCAGGTCGCTTATGGCGGTCTGGTGGCCGGACTCAAGGCCGGACACGCCTCGAACACCTGGCCGACGATGTTCGGCTCTCTGCTCCCGCCCGGTCTGCTGTCGGCGATCACCCCCTGGTGGCAGAACCTGGTCGAGACGGCGGCCACCGTCCAATTCATCCATCGCTGGTTCGCCTTCGTCGTCCTGCTGGTGGCTGGCGCCGTCTACTACCGGGCGCGCAAGACCGGCGACGCCGGCGCCGTGCAGGGCGGGGCGTTGGCCCTGATCGGCATCGTGGGGCTACAGATCCTGTGGGGGATTGGCGTCGTCATCTTCGGTGTGCCGCTTTGGCTGGCGCTCTTGCACCAGGCCACGGCCGTGCTTCTGTTCGCCACGACCATCTTCCTGAATCATCAACTCTGGCGAGGCGGCTGAGAGACGGGGTTGGGGAGGGCGGTGGGCGCCCAAAAAAAGCCAGATCGAGGGGCGGCGATGTGATAAAAGTCATATCGCCGCCCCTGATATTGTGCTAAGCTGCACAAACAAAGACCGGAGGCTGCAAGGCGGCCGGCGCTAGTCCCTGTTTTGTTCTACTCTCCCATCTCACAACCTCGGAGGCAACACCCATGAAACGTGTATTACTGATCGGCTTGATTCTGCTGCTGGCGCTGGCCGTGGCTGCCTGCGGCGGCAAGAAGACAACGCCCACAGCCATCCCCCAACAGTCGGGGCTGCCACAGGATGCCCTGGCCATCGCCCAAGAGCGTGGCCTGACCCCCGCCGACATCACTGCCGCCCTCAAGACCTATTTGCCCAGCGGCAAATGGGATGAGTATCTGATGTTCGCATCCGGCGGTCATTCGGGCAATCTCATCGTCATCGGTCTGCCCTCGATGCGCATCCTCAAGAACATCGCCGTGTTCACGCCCGAAGCATGGCAGGGCTACGGTTTCGGCAACAAGGAAGTCGAGGACATGCTCGACGCCGGCAATGTCAACGGGGTCAAAATCCGCATGGGCGACACCCACCATCCGGCCTTGAGCGAGACGGCCGGCGATTACGACGGTCAATTCATCTTCATCAACGATAAGACCAATGCCCGCGTGGCTGTGATCGATCTGCGCGATTTCGAGACCAAGCAGATCGTCAAGGACCCGAACATCATCAGCAACCACGGCTCCAGCTTCGTCACGCCCAACACCGATTACCTCATCCAGGCCAGTCAATACGCCACGCCGCTCGGCTGGGCCTATGCTCCTCTGGACGAATACCAGGAGAAGTACCGGGGCATGATGACCTTCTGGAAGTTCGACCGCGCGAAAGGCCGCATCGACCCGGACCAGTCCTTTGGCGTGGAACTGCCGCCCTACTGGCAGGACTTGTGCGACGCCGGCAAGTTGGTCAGCGACGGGTGGGCTTTCTGCAACTCGATCAACACGGAAATGGCCACTGGCGGCATCGAAGAAGGCAATCCGCCCTTCGAGGCCGGCGTCAGCCAGCGCGACACTGACTATATGCATATCGTCGATTGGAAGAAGGCCGAAGAAGTGGTGAAGGCCGGCAAGACAGAGACCATCAATGGGATGCGGGTCATCCGTATCCCCACCGCCGTAGCCGAGAACGTGCTCTTCCTGGCGCCGGAGCCAAAAAGCCCGCATGGGGCCGATGTAACCCCTGACGGCAAGTATGTGGTCGTGGCCGGCAAACTCGACCCGCACGTGACCATCTACAGCTTCGACAAGATCAAGCAGGCCATCGCCGACCAGAAGTGGACCGAAGATCCCTTTGGCATCCATGTCTTGGATTTCGACTCGGTCAAGCACGCCCAGGTGGAACTGGGCCTGGGGCCGCTGCACACCCAATTCGATGACAAGGGTTTTGCCTACACCAGCCTGTTCCTGGATAGCGCCGTGGCCAAGTGGAAGCTGGGCGGCGACGATCCGGCGAGCTGGACTCTGGTCGAGAAGCTCCCTGTCCAGTACAATATCGGCCACCTGGCGGCGGCCGAAGGCGACACCGTCAGCCCGGATGGCAAGTATCTCGTGGCCTTGAACAAGTGGGCCGTCGACCGTTTCTCACCGGTAGGGCCGCTGCTGCCGCAGAACCTGCAGTTGGTGGACATCGGCGGCGCCAACATGCAACTTCTCTACGACATGGCCATGGGCATCGGCGAGCCGCACTACGCCCAGATCATCAAGGCCGACAAGATCAAGGCGCTGAATGCCTATCCCGAAGTGGGCTGGGACCCGATCAAGTGGCAGAAGTCGGAATTTGCCACCAAGCCCGGCGAGGAGAAGGTCGTCCGCAACGGCAACGAGGTCGAGGTCTTCATGACGGCGGTGCGCTCGCACCTGAACCCGGAACATGTCAAGATCAAGAAGGGCGACCATGTGGTCTGGCACATTACCAACATCGAGACCGCGCACGACGCCACCCACGGCTTCAATCTGGCTGGATACAACATCGGCCTGAGCATCGAGCCGGGCGAGACCGCCAGCTTCGAGTTTGACGCCGTCAACGATGGCACCTATGCTTACTACTGCACCGAGTTCTGCTCGGCCTTGCACCTGGAAATGATGGGCTATATGCTCGTCGAGCCATAAGCCTCCATCTTCAACCCACCCCACCACCCCGTTTCTCCACCTGACAGGCCCGGTGGCTTGCCGCCGGCCTGTCAGGTTTTCTTACCTTTTTCAGAGGTGAGCAACTATGACCAATATCGACCGAGTCATCGGTCCTCGCATCCCTGCCGAGGAAATGAGAACCCGCGGCGGGCGCTACATCTTGCCCACGGCGCTGTTCCTGGTCGCGACCGTCCTGCTGCTGATCTCCATCTTCCTCCCCTACTGGCAACTCACGCTCCACGCCCCGCAATATCCCGAGGGGCTGACCGTCACCTCCTATCTCAACCAGATGTCCGGCGACGTGCACGAGATCGATGGTTTGAACCACTATATCGGTATGCGCCCCCTGGGCGAGGCGGCGGTGTTCGAACGCTCGGTCTCGATCATCGGTGTGATCGTGCTGATCCTGCTCGTGTTGGCGGCTGTCTTCGTCCACAACCGTTGGGCGGCGCTGCTGGCCCTGCCGGCGCTGCTGTTCCCGGCCATCTTCCTGGCCGACCTGCAGTTCTGGCTGGCGAATTTCGGCCAGCATCTCGACCCCAAGGCTCCCCTTTCCAGCAGCATCAAACCCTTCATCCCGCCGGCTTTGGGCGAAGGACACATCGCTCAATTCAGCACTACCGCCGTGCCTGCCATCGGTCTGTGGCTGGCGATCCTGGCCTCGGCCCTGATCCTGGTGGGTCTCTACTTCCACCGCCGCGCCTACAAGCCGTTGGTCGAAGCGCAGTTGGCCGAGGCCTAGCCAGCTGGCGGCCTGCGATGAAAGCCTTCGTCCCCTTCTTGGCCCTGGTCGTCTTCCTGGTTGCCGCCCTGGCGCCGGCTTCGGCTCAGCAACCTGGCTTCGACCTGGCCGCCGCCCTGGCCGCTGCCCAACCAGGCGAGACCGTCACCGTTCCGGCAGGCGTCTATCCCGGCCCGCTTGTCATTGGCCGCTCGCTGAAGCTGGTCGGCGAGGGCCGGCCGGTCATCCAGGGTGACGGCCGGGGCAATGTGGTGGCGATCACCGCCCCTGATGTCACCTTCGATGGTTTTGTGGTGCGTGGCAGCGGCGACTCCATCGACCGCGAGGACGCCGGCATCCTTGTCAAGGCTCCGCGTGCGATCATCGCCGACAACCGACTTGAGGATGTGCTCTTCGGCATCTATTTGCAGGAAGCGCCCGAGAGCACCATCCGTGCGAATACCGTGCTGGCCAAGGATCTGCCGATCTCGCGGCGCGGGGATGGCATCAAAATCTGGTATAGCCACAACAGCTTGATCGAAGGGAATCACGTGCAGGGCAGCCGCGACATTCTTTTCTGGTTCTCGCCCGACAGCATCATCCGCAACAACGTCGTCGAAGATGGCCGCTACGGCATGCACTTTATGCAGACCAGCCAGCAGATGATCGAGAACAATGTCCTGCGGGGCAATGCCGTGGGCATCTATTTGATGTACGGCAAGGGTTTCACCTTGCGTCGCAACCTCCTGCAAGACAATCACGGGCCGAGCGGCTACGGCCTGGGATTGAAGGATGTGGATGATGTCGTGGTCGAGGGCAACCGCATGATTAGCAATCGATTGGGGGTTTATGTCGACAATTCGCCTGTCAGCAGCGATGCCTTCGTCCGCTTCGAGAACAATCTTTTTGCCTACAACGAGATCGGCGCCAATCTGCTGCCGCTGGTGCAGCGCAATACCTACACCCAGAACATCTTCCAGGACAACGGCGAGCAGATCGCCATCCAGGGCGGCGGCGAATTGGTCGGCAACCAGTGGTCGGACGAGAGCGGTCTCGGCAATTATTGGAGTGACTACGCCGGCTTCGACGCTGATGGCGACCGGGTGGGCGACATCCCCTACAAATCCATCAGTCTGTACGAGAACCTGATGGCGCTCTATCCTGAATTGCGACTTTTCCAGCTTAGCCCCGCCGCCGATGCCCTCGATTTCGCCGCCACCGCCTTTCCGCTCTTCCAGCCGCGGGCCAAGATGAGCGATGAGCGACCGTTGATGGCGCCGCCCGCCCTCCCCCTTGTCCCTGGCCTCAGCCGCCCGCCCTTCCTGGGTAATGCCCTGGCGGCGTTTGCCATGCTGTTCCTGGCCGGCCTGATCCTCCTCGCGGCCACCCGCTCCCATCGTCTCTCATGATCCAATTCACCGATCTCACGAAACGCTTTGGCGCTTTCACTGCCGTCGATGCCCTCAGCTTCAGCGTGCCCGAACGCACGGCCGTCGCGCTGTGGGGGCCGAATGGCGCCGGCAAAACCACGATCATCAAGTGCCTGTTGGGGCTGCTTTCGTATTCTGGTCGCATCGAAGTGGCCGGTTTGGATGCCCATCGCCAGGGCCGCTTGGTGCGCCGTTCGTTGGGCTATGTGCCCCAGGAACTGGCCTTCTACCCCGACTTGAGCACCCTTGACACCGCCTTGTTCTACTCCCGACTCAAACGCGTCCCGGCGGCGCGGGCCGCTGAGGTGTTGGCGCAGGTAGGCCTGGCCGAGCACACCGCCAAACCGGTGCGGGCGCTTTCGGGCGGGATGAAGCAGCGGCTGGCCCTGGGCCTGGCCCTGCTGGCTGACCCGCCCCTGCTGGTACTGGACGAGCCGACCTCCAGTCTGGACACCTCGGCCCGGCATCAGTTCCTCAACCTGCTGCTCGATGTCAAGGCCGCTGGCAAGACCATCCTCTTCACCTCGCACCGGCTGGAGGAGGTCGAGTCGTTGGGCGATGAGGTGCTGGTGCTGGAGGCGGGCCGACTGCGGCTCACCTGCCGGGCGGCCGAGCTTTCGCGTTGCCTGGGGCTGCGCACACAGGTGCGCTTGTTCGTGCCGCCCGAAGCAATGGACGCCGCCCTTGTGGCGTTGCAGGCGGATGGCCTCAGCGCCCACAAAAACGGCGCCGGCCTTCTGGTCGATGTCCTGCCCGACGAAAAAGCCCGCCCCATCCATGTCCTCAGCCAGGCCGCCATTCGCGTCGATGACTTCGAGCTGGAATAGAAGCATTGCGGATTGCGGATTGTGAAACCCACCCCCCGCCCATGAACCTCGACCTCACTTCCATCTGGACGCTGGCGCAAAAGGAACTGCGCGACGCCCTCCGCAACCGCTGGTTTCTGCTCTACACCATTGCTTTCGTCGTCCTCTCGCTGGCCTTCGCCTACCTCTCGCTGGCGGGCGCCGGCATCGCCGGCCTGGCCGGGTTTGGCCGCACCGCCGCCAGCCTGATCAACCTCGTCCTGCTGATCGTGCCCTTGATGGCGCTAACGGTGGGCGCGCAGAGCCTGGCCGGCGAACAGGAGCGCGGCACGCTCAGTTATTTGCTCGCCCAGCCGGTTGGCCGGGTCGAGGTCTTCCTGGGCAAGTACCTGGGGCTTTCGCTCGGCCTGTTGGCCTCGCTGGCGCTGGGGTTCGGCATCTCTGGCCTGGTGATGGCGTTTAGTGGCAACGGCGCCAACGACCCTGGCGTCTATGCCCGGCTGGTGGTGCTGGCCTTTCTGCTCAGCCTGACCATGCTCAGTGTAGGGCTGCTGATTTCAGCCTTCACCCGCCGCGCCAGCGTGGCCATCGGCATCGGGCTGTTTCTCTGGCTCGTCTTCGTCTTCCTGGGTGACCTGGGCATGATGGGCACCGCCATCGTCTTGCGTCTGCCCGTCGAGTCGTTGTTTTGGCTCTCGCTCAGCAACCCCCTGCAGGTCTTCAAGATGGCCGCCATCCTCGACATCCACACCACACTCGATGTGCTGGGCCCGGCCGGCATCTATGCCAGCCAGGAATTCGGCGACAGCCTCCTGGCCATCTTCCTCGTTGCCCTTGTCGCCTGGGCCGTGGCGCCGGCCCTGGGCGCTTTTGCCCGTTTTGCCACCAAATCCGATTGGTAGGGGCGATGTTGCGTGTTGCGTGGCGGCGAAAAATACGCACCACGCAACACGCAACACGAAATACGCACCACGCAATAACCCATGAAACACGCCCTCTTCGTCCTCCTCATCGCTCTCCTGCTAGCAGGCTGCGCCCGCGGCCAACGCCAGCCGCAGCCGCCCGACATCCACTACGGCGAGGATATCTGCGTCGAATGCAATATGATCATCAGCGACGCCCGTTTTGCCGCCGGCTACGCCCACGAAATCAGCCCTGGCCGCTACGAGAGCCTGCCCTTCGACGACATCGGCGACATGCTCGTCCATAGCCTCAAGCATCCCGAGCACAAGATCGCCTTTTGGTATGTGAACGACTACACCACCAAAACCTGGCTGGACGCTTCCCAGGCTTTCTTCGTCGTCAGCCCGGATCTGCAAACGCCGATGGGCTTCGGCATCGCCGCCCACGCCACCGCTGAGGCGGCCGCAGCCCAGGCCGCCGAATTGAACGGCGAGGTATTGACCTGGGAAGAATTGCGGGCCAAATTCAAACCGGAGATGTGAGCCGTGCACATCCTGGCCGTCTATTCGGGGGAGTATGGCCTGCGGCACATTGCCAACATCCGGGCGCATGCCCCGGCCGGTTGGGAGATCACTGTCTGGCAGGCGCCGCTGCTGCTGCCGCCGGTGATCGACTACCCCGAAGACTATCTGCCCGCCTCGCTGCCGCCCTGTGACCTGCTGCTTTCCTTTGCCGAGCACCGGGGTGTGGCCGAACTTCTGCCTGACATCGCCCGCCTGACCGGGGCGCGGGCCGTCATCGCCGCCATCGACAACGAATCCTGGCTCCCGCGCGGGCTGGCGCGGCAACTGCGCGGCTGGCTGGCGGCAATGGATGTGGCCTGCGCCACACCCAAGCCGCTCTGTTCCCTGACCCCCAGCCATTTCGGCCTGGCCCGTCGCGAACGCGTGGCCTACACCGACCCGTTCATCGCCGAATTCGCCCGCTACTTCGGCCAGCCAGAGCTGAAACTCGCGGTCGATCCCGCCTCGCGCACCATCATCGCCGCCGAAGTCGAGCGCGATGCTGTGTGTGGCTGCGCCCGGTTTGTGGCCGAGCGGCTGGTGGGAGTGGGGGCGGACGAGGCCGAACAGGAGGCCGGGATGCTGCACCATCACTTCCCTTGTCTGGCCAGTATGGGCATCGACCCCGACTTCGGCGACACCCTCATGCACGTCTCTGGCAACCTGCTGCGCGACCACGTCGCCGCCCAAGTGAAGCCCTATAAGCAGGTGGCCTACATTGCGCCCGGCCTGCGCAGCGATTCTCCCTGATGCATCCGATCCACCATCTCTGGGTTTCGACGGCGGCGGCGTGGGCGGTCTCGAAACGGCGCCGCTCCTTTCCCTGGCTGGCCTGGGCCGCCAGCCTGCTGGCCGATGCCGACCATCTGGCCTGGCACAGCGCCCGCACCGGCCGCCTCGATCCCTCGGCCGCCTATCGTTTCTTCCGTCAAGACCCCATCGACGGCCCGGAGTCCCGGCTGCTGCTGCATCGCGCCCCGGTCATCGGCCTGGGACTGCTGGCGGGGCGATTCTGGCCCCCGGCCGGCGATCTGGCCCTCGGCCTGGCTTTCCATCGGGCGCTGGATGAATTGACCACGATCTGGCGATTGGGGCGTCGCGCCTACGACCGGCGGCTGGTGCAGCGATTGAAGATCATCGTCTTTGCCCGCGAGAACCACACCTGCCAGGGGTGCGGCGCCGCCGGCGTGTCGCTCGAACTCCACCATCGCCTCCCCGAGGCCCAGGGCGGCCCCAACCATCCCGACAACCTGCTGGCCCTCTGCCGGCCCTGCCACGACCGCGCCCACGGCCGGCCCGAACGACCGCAATAAACAAACACCTGCCAGGTCTGAGCCGATCTGACAGGTGTGAGGGGGGAACAGGCGGAGAGGGTGGGATTTGAACCCACGATCCCCGGAGGGATACGCGCTCTCCAGGCGCGCGCACTAGTCCAACTATGCGACCTCTCCATTGGGAAGGAAGTAGACAAGTAGACAAGCTTGCCTTCGAGACTTGTCTACTTGTCTACCTGTCTACCTGTTTCCTTGCGAAGCGAGGCGGAGAGGGTGGGATTCGAACCCACGAGGGCCTTTGGGACCCTACCCGTTTTCGAGACGGGCGCACTAGGCCGACTATGCGACCTCTCCGAACGCACAAGAAAGAGCGGGTGATCGGACTCGAACCGACGACATATAGCTTGGGAAGCTATCGTTCTACCGCTGAACTACACCCGCAGTAGGTGCATTATATGCCAGGCCGTTCCTGGTCGTCAATCTTTGACGCGGTGGCGGGTGAGCGTCAAAGTTTCCCGGGTTGAGCAGAGTGGGAGGGACGAAAGCGAGCGCGGCCAATGGGAGAACGGCGCCAAGGGTGGTCGGGCGCAGGAGAGTGAGTACGGCGAGTGGGAGGTGGGG